>JBJTRR010000088.1:0-2692 GCA_046076185.1 bacterium
AAAACCGGCTTGCGTCCGCGGCCGGGTTGATCCTTGAGTCCTTCAAGACGGTTTTTGTTGAATCGTATCGTCCATTTGCGCACGTGTTTTTCGGTGATACCGACACGACGCGCGACTTCGATCAGGTGCAGCCCGCTGGCAACTCCGAGAATGATACGAGCGCGACGAACCGCCCCGGCTGGAAGTGTGGTGCATCGAACCCGCCGCTCAAGTTCCGTTCGTTCTTCTGGGGTCAAATCGATCCGTAGAGCCGTCTTTCGACCTCGCATGTCAGCCTCCGTGCTGTGATATCAAGATGTGATTCGTAGGAGATTATGACGGAAACCAGGTATTCCGCAATTCCAGTTCGTAATTCGTGGGAGGGGTACTTAGTATTGCAATTGATGAAAATCGTAAGCAAGTCGTTGTAGGTTATTCGTCTGGCCAGGTTGGGCTTTGGAATTTTCAGGAAAACCGTTTTCTGAAACCTTTTCCATTAAAATTCAACTGGCTCACGAATTTGGGTTTTCTCAAAAATGGCAAGGTTTATCTCCTGCGAACTTACTCAAATCGTGTCTGGGTCTGGGATCCCCTGGATAACCGGGAACTGCTGACAGAACTTGATCATTCTGATGAAGTCTGGTCGCTTTCCCTCGATCAGCAATCTCAAAAACTGGTCTCACTGGGAGATGACAATAAAATCAAACTCTGGGATTTACAGGCAAAAACGGAAAAAACTATCGGACATTCTGATACGCTTTTAACTCGTGGCCGGTTTTCTGAAGATGGAACATTATTCGCAGCCTGTGATTTTTCAGGCTTTATTCAAGTCTGGGAAACTTCAGAATGGAATTTAATCAAGAAAATAAGAGTAACGCAAAACAAATTACGATCACTTGCCTGGGGAAAAACAAATGATTTTCTGGTGTGTGTAGGAAATGGAACTGCCATTCTTGAAGTCAATCTGAAGAATGATTCGGTAAAAAACTATCAGGTAAGTTCAAACTGTTCTGATATTCTTTATTCCCAGAATTACGATGAATTTATAGTAGCTGTACAAGACCCTCTCCAATTAAACTTTTATCAATTTCCGGGTGGTCAATTGAAACATCAGACAACCTATAGCCGATCGCCAACCCGAATGGCAATCGATTCCAATTCACAGCGCGTTGCTGTGGGTTATGATGATGGCGGATTCGCTGTTGTTTCGCTGAAAGATCATGCAATTGAGCGTAATGTTGGAACCGAACAATCAGATGGATCAGTCATTGATCTCATTTTTTCGCCGGATGGGAGAAATGTCATTACGTCGGTTAAAGGTGGGAGGGCATTGATCTATGACACTGTGACGTGGGAGAAAATTGGTTCCATAGATTCGCACCTGTCAGATATTCATGCTTTTGCATTTTCACCCGATGCCGGAAAACTGGCCACCGGAGATATGTCAGGCAAGATAAAAATATTGCATTTGCCAGAAAATCCATAAACATCTGGCGTTTGACTTATAGAATCCATAAATCATTCAATATGTGTTAAAACTCTATGCAATCTTACAAGCACATGATATTTGAATTCTTTCATACAAAACTGCTCAATTACATTTCATTAATCAACAATTGCCCAGCCCTTTTTGCGGGCATATTTCCGCAGGTTCCGCTTCGGCCGAACGGCCACCGCCCGGCCCACGCCTTCCATCAGGTGCCGGTCGCTGTAATTATCGCCATAGGCCACACAATCGGCTGGGTCAATGCCCTGCAAGTCGCACCACTGTCGTGCCCAGTGCAGCTTGCCGGGCCCATAACACACCGGCCCATCGCCCCGGCTCACGATGTAGCCACGTTTTTCAACCAGGGGCGTGCCGATCACTTCCTCAGCTCGCAGAAAGATTTTCAGCGACTCCAGCGTGTGTCGCAGTGACGACGACACCAGTACGAGCCTGGCCCCGCGTCGCCGCATTTCATCCAGATGATCAAGCACGCCTGGAAAGAGATTCGGCTTCACGTCGCGGGCAAAACAGTCGTAGCCCATGCGCTCAAGCTCAATAATTGGCACTCGCTGAAGCGTTTCAATCGCCAGGTCAAGCACCCGCCCGTAATCCAGCCGGCCAAACCGGTGCTGCAGTCCATACCAGGCCGACCGCATGAAAAACGCACCTTTGACAATGCCCCGACGCTTCATTTCAAGGGCCACAAAATAGGCCGTCGTGCCGGGGTGCAGCGTGCCGTCCACATCAAGAAAGAAGACTTTGGGCGTCTGGTCGCCATATTCAGGCCAGTTCATCGCTTCAGCCCAGCACTTTCGTAAACAGGGCGTGTGCCTCGCACCGCAGCGTTTCCGCCTTGGTTTCGCCAGCGGCTTCCAGCAGAATGCGCACGATCGGCTCGGTGTTCGACGCCCGTAAGTGCAGCCACGTCGCCTCGTCAAGTCTGGCATGCAGGCCATCGCGACGATCAAGCAGGGCCCCCGGATACTTCGACGCAATCTCACCCGCCACAGCCTCAAGGGCCGCTCTAGCCACCGCAGCACCGCCCGGCGGCAGGTCAATCTTGTCTTTGACCATTGTCAGCTTCGGCCAGGGCGAAACCAGGTCGGCCAGAGTGGTGCCGGCAGGGCTCTCGGCCAGTGCTTCAAGCACCAGGGCCGCACCCATCAGGCTGTCTCGCACCCAGCCCACTCGCGGGTCAATCACTCCACCATTGCCTTCACCACCAAT
>JBJTRR010000089.1:0-5804 GCA_046076185.1 bacterium
ATATTCCAGACGGGCGACCCGCTGGATTACTTCCCGCAGTATCTGGGCAAATACAAAGAGCAGATTTTCTCAATGACAGTGGCCAACAAGGTTCAGACAAATGCCGGACTGATGATGTCAAGCCTTGGGAATGGCTCTACGGGCAGTTTCAAGCTTGATCCGGTGACAAAAGTGCCTGTGGGCTGGCAGAAGTATGTCAACGGCCAGCTTAACCCTGAAATGACGATGCAGCCGGGTGAAACGCAGATCTGGACCCTTGCCGGCGTTGGCCGCAACGGGGCGTTTAATCTGGGTATTACTGACGTCAATGGTCAGACACCCTGGCAATCGACAATTCTGGCCTTTGACGGCAATGGCGACAACGCCATACCCCGGCCCTATACGCAGGTGGCCCCAACGACATTCACCACCAACAGTATGATGGTGCTTGACCCTGGCGAGCGAATTACGCTGGCGGTGACGGCTCCGACAACGCCGGGAACTTATTATCTGGTTGATGGCCTGACTCCGCAATATAGCGTGACGGCCAGCCCGTTCGCCCTGATGACGATTAAAGTGGCGGGGCCGGTGGCCAGTGAACCGGTGCCGACCTTCGGGCAGACCGGGGCGGTGCCTGACCTTTACGACCCGAATATTAAGGTTGACAATTATCGATCGTTTAATTTTGCCTCTGGCAGAAGCCCTGATGGCAAGTTAATCTTCACAATTAATGGCCAGGTTTTTGGCCAGGCCCCGATTGTGAACCTGCAGGCCGGGCAGGTTGAGCAATGGACATTTTACACCAATCAGGGCAACCCACACCCGATTCATCTGCATCAGAATATGATGGCGATTGTGGCGGTGAACGGCCAGCCCGTGAAGGTTGACGGATCGGGCACGTATCCTTATGTATCATATCGGGATATCGCCAATATTCCGGCGAATGGTTCGGTCACGGTGCGGTTTCGGGTGACATCGATACCCGGTAAATATGTGTCGCACTGCCATATTTTGATGCATGAAGACGCCGGCATGATGATGGCGATTGTGGCTGGGCCAAATGGTTCGCAATTGCGGGTAGCGGCCGGGGCTTTGCCGGGCCAGGGCGGCGATGTGGTGGTTAATGACGGATTTGGCCAGCCGATGGGAACAGTCAACCCCTTCGGCCCGAAATGGAAAGGCGGGGCGGCTACGGCGACGGGCAACTTGTCGGGCGACCTGACCCAGGAAATTGTGGTGGGGGCAGCCACGCCGGGCCACACCGGGGCGGTGGTGGTTTATGATGGCCAGACGCTGAAGGAAATCAGCCGGTTTAATGCGTTTCCGGAATTCAGGCACACGGGCGTGAGCCTGGCCATTGCCGACCTTGACCAGGATGGCGTGGGCGAGATTATCGCTGGCCGGGTGGGGCAGGGGCGTAGCCTTGTGCGGGTGTTTGAGATGGACGGAACACTTGTTAATGAAATTCGTAACACACTGCCCGGGTGCTTGCCGAATGGTGTGAATGTGGCGGGTGCCGATTTCAATGGTGATAATTTCGACGATCTGGCGATTGGTGCCGGCAAGGGAGCCTTGCCCCGGGTGGTCGGCCTTGATGGCTATTACCTGAGCATGCCAGGCGATTCAACCCAGGTGAAGCTTTTTGACTTCCTGGCCGCGCCTGGCAAGGCGAAGACCGGGGTGAACCTGGCGGCTGGCTTCCTGGCCCCGGCCACCCAGCCAGATTATGTGGCTAACCTGATCACGGCTCCGGCACAGGGAATTGACAACGCCAAGATCTCGGTCTGGCAAGTCAATGCGCCCGGCGACCCGATGGGTGGGATGGGTGGAATGGGTATGGGCGGCGATATGGGCATGCCGGTTTCGGTCGCCACAATTCTGCCTTATGGGGTGAATCGGCGGAGCGTGCCGGGTGGCCTGCGACTGCAGACCACAACCTTTGGCAACACCGGCGTTTTTGCGCTGGCCGACTGGAATTCACCACACAAGATTATGTATCAGGCCGTTGACATGAATGGCAATACCATCAAGCTGAAGTTAGAAATCAGGCAGCAGGGCCTTGGTTTCAGTGCCTAAGCTGTTGCTGAGTAACCAGTTAGTAATGAGGCTGCCGTGGTCCTTCAGGGGGCTTCGGCAGCCCGTTCTTTTTGATATGAATCAGGACTTATTATGTGACATTTTGACAGCCAGTGTCCATGATTTTTATCGATTCTGTAAATTTTACAAAGTTCTCTAAGGTTATGTTATTGCAGTATTTGACAACAACTGAAAAGCAAGGTTCACTTTTGGCCACTTGACCTTAACGGCTGGCGAACTTATGCTGGTTTTATCGATTGTATAGATCTGATTTTATCAGAATTTTTTGAAGGTAAAACAAAATGAGTGACGGGGCGAGACAGGTGAAACCATTGCGTGAACTTGGTGATTTGTGGCCGGGTAAAGAGCGTCCGGCGCGTGTCTTTGAGCTTGAAAAGGTCATGGACCGGCTGAAGCGGCAGGTGCGCGACACGCGGCGTTCGTTCGTGCTTGTGGGCCGGACGGGGGTAGGCAAGACGAGCCTTCTGCAGAACCTGGCATGGGAATTGACGACAACACGTTTTTTCCCGATGAACATTGTGCAGACATCCACGACAGACATCGTGGCGGGCATGAAATATATTGGCGAATGGCAGGGACAGTTGATGGACCTGGTGAACCAGGCCCAGTTCAGCCAGCGGCACGCCATCTGGTTTGACGACCTGATTTTGCTGACACGCGTGGGCCGCACCGACAAAAACGACGAAAACATGGCGGCGGTTTTAACACCGATGCTGGAGAAGCAGGAGATTTTGATCTTTGGCGAGGCCAGCCCCGAGACCTACCGTTCAAATATTGAAAGCATGCGCACCTTTTCGCGGCAGCTTGACGTGATTCGTCTGGAAGCACCGCCACCTGACAAGATGGGCCGGATTTTGCGGAACGTGGCGCATGAGGTGACGGAAAAGATCGCACGGCGGACGAGTGTCGTAATCAACTGGCCGGCGGAGGCGATTACGCGGGCCGCAGACCTTGGGGCAAATTTTTTTCCGTCGGTTTCGCCGCCTGCCGGGGCGATCAGGCTGATCAGGGAAGCGGTTGACGAAAAGCTAATTGCAGCCGCGGCCCGTGAATATGAGTCGCTGAATGACAAGCCGCTTGATTCGATTGAAATCAAGCCCCACAAAATTGTCGAGGCCCTGTGCGAGATCACGGGTGCCCCGCGCAAGATGCTTGACGATACGATACCTCTTTCAATAGACGAAACACGGACATTCTTTACCGACCGGCTGGTGGGGCAGCGTGGCCCGATTGAAAAGGTGCTTGATGTTATTACAACCATTAAATCGGGACTGAACCGGAAGGAATCGCCGATCAGTGTTCTGATGTTTGTCGGGTCGACGGGTGTCGGAAAGACTGAAATGGCGCGAACTCTTTCGGAATTTCTCTTCGGCAGCCCTGAGCGGATGGTGCGGCTTGACATGTCGGATTTTCAGGAGTCGGGTTCAATTTCCAAGATCATCGGCCACCTGAACGCTGAAGACCCGCCCGGCGGCCTATTGGCCAGGGTTGAGCAGCAGCCGTTTGCAGTGGTGCTGCTGGATGAAATCGAGAAGGCGCATCCGGCGATTTTCGACCTGTTTCTGGGCATGCTCAGCTCAGGCAAAATGAGCCGGGCCACAGGCGAATCTGTCGATTTTTCACAGACCATTATCATCATGACGAGTAATCTTGGTGCATCGTCATATGTTGACAAATCAATTGGTTTTCATGATGACAACATTGTGAGCCTGAAGGAGAGTGTTGAGCAGGAAGTTCAGGCCTTTTTCCGGCCCGAGTTTTTCAATCGCCTGAATGACACGGTTTATTTCGGGCCGCTGCAGTGGGAAGAGGTGCGCACGCTGGCCCAGAGGGAAATTGGCAGTGTGCTGATGCGCAGCGGCATCACGCGGCGAAAGCTGCAGATTGACATTGACCGCGGCGTGATTGACATTGTGGCCAGAGAGGGATATGTGCCCAGATATGGGGCCAGGCCGCTGAAACGGGCTGTTGAAAAACTGGTAGTCACGCCCCTGTCGCGGATGATTGCCGAGATGAATCCGGCACGTATGCCGGTGCTGATTCAGCTGCTGCCGGCGGGCGATAAAATCAGCCTGAAACCGATCTATTCCAACAAGCGTAAAACAGGCGAGAATCATGCCCATACGGGTGTGAACGGCAAGAAGGCCAGGCCGCGGGACATGAAAGCCATAAGGGCAAGCCTGGGCGAGCTTTATCGGGAAATTTCGAAGCTTCCCGGCAGTGGCACTGATGATTCACTGCGGCAGAAGCGATCGGCACTGATTGCCCGGAGCTGCCTGCCGAACTTCTGGGACGACCAGGCGGAGGCCCGGCGGGCCCAGAGCGAGATTCAGCGGCTTGACACACAGATTGAACAGGTTGAGGGCATTCAGCAGAAGCAGCTTGAGCTGGATTATGAATTTCAGAGGCTGGGGCCCGATACACGACAGGATATTCTGGATTCGCTGGCTGATTCCATCGAAGAATGCCGGCGGAAGGCGACGATTCTGCGATTTGTCGGGGTGAGCAGTTCCGAACTTGAGCAGTGCGATACCATTCTGACGATGGAGCTGATTGGCTCGGGCGATTCTGAGCATCTTGTCACGCTTTATCAAAGCTATGGCAAATGGGCTGCCAGCCTTGGTTTTGACGCTGAGGCGATTCATGAGGAGGTGGATGACGAAGGCCGGTTGACACAGGTTTATCTGCGTATCACGGGTGTCACAGTTTATGGCATGCTGGCCGGCGAGCAGGGCGTGCATGAATTTACAAAAAATGTTGATGAACAGTCGAGCCTGATCAAGCTGACGGTGATGCCGATTCCCGAGGCCGAGATTGATCTTGACCTTGTTGAGATTAAGGCTGTCAACAACAGACGTAATGGCAAGCTCATCAGACATGTGAAAAACGACGTGACGGCCAGGCTTAAAAGCAATGGCCTGCAGGTGAAGCTTAACTCAGGCCTGGGGCGAGAGGAGTCGATTCAGGCGGCGTGCGAGCTGCTGCAGTGTGAATCGTGGCGGCTTGAGCAAGTCAACGGGCATGGCGAACCGGAAGGCTATGACATTGTTCGGCGATGGTGGCTGGGCAACAGCCCGCATGTGCGCGACCCGAGGACGGATGTCAATCTGAAGAAGATCAAGCAGGTGATTGGTGGCGGGATCAATCCGTTTCTGATCGGCTGGCTTGAAAAACAGACGGGGTGGCAGGCCCCGCCGCCGGAAAAGGACGAAGATGTGCCGTTTTAACTGCCGAAAAGCGACTTTCTGAGCCGGCCGAAAAATCCTGGCCTGTTGCGGCCCAGTGTGCTAGATTTTGAGGTTCTGGCGGGTGCAGTGGCAGACTCGTTCTGTAGCCGTGTCTGCTGCACGGAAGGATCGTTTTTGGTGGAAGCGGCGAGATCGGGCTGGCCGGATTTGCCAGTGTTATTCAGCCTGAGCCACGCCAGCATGGCGCTGGCTGAGGTGTTAAAGCCTGCCGATTCAGGCAAAGCGGCCCAGCGGTCGGAAAGTGGCTTGAGGGCGGCACGCGATTCGGTTTCGCCGAGTTTCTCGATATCAGCCAGATAATGGCTGAACGATTGTCTGACGGGGGGCGGCCCATCAAGCCCCCAGCGGGCCCATGCCCAAGCTTCGCGATAATTACGTGGCGACATTTTACTGACATCAGAGACAGATTCAAGCTGTTTCAGGTCAGGAATCGAGCCGGTTTCAATATCGGCAAAGAAACGATCCTGGTGATTATCAGGC
>JBJTRR010000090.1:0-4322 GCA_046076185.1 bacterium
CGTCAGGGAATCTGAGTTGGTGAACGGCTTCAATCAAGCTAGTTCACTCAAGCTGAGCCGAGGGATCGGTGATATGAATCGACGTGATGCCTTACGCACCGGATTGGGTTCGGCCCTTGCTCATCAATTGGCCGGTTTAACTTTTGCTGACGACGCGGCGGTTTTGCAAAATCATTCGCCGACCGAGAAGCCGCCAATAGTTGCCGCGGCCGAGGCTGCCCAACCCCTGAGTGAACTGCTGGCGGGAAAGTTGGTCGAGGCAGGTTGGGCACTAATTGAGTCAAACCGTGTACGACTGACCCTCAAAAATATATCGGAAAAGCGGCTGTCGATTCTGGTTGACCCTGGAACAGTGTTGCGACACGAGAAAAACGCATGGCTTGTGGGTGGCCCTTCCCGCTATGCCGGGCAGTTTGGCGGGCTGTTTGGCCCGACATCGATGGATGCTGAAGCGGTGCCGAACACCATTCCGCTGGGTGCGGGCAAGTCAGCAGCGTTATCCCTTCCAGTTGTTGAACTTATGCAGCCCGAACAGGGTAAGTTTAAAGAACTTGCTGCGCTGAAAATGGAAAAGGCAGGCGACTGGACAAAAGATGCCCCCACTGCGGCTTTGCTCACAGCCCTTGCCGGGCTGGGTACATCGCTGGGCGTGGCTCAGGGCATCGCATGGAAGATTAGCGGGCTTGAGCTTGAAAAGATCACCCAACAAAGAGTGGAAAGCCAGACGCTGACAGAGTTTGACCGATTTTCGATCGAACGGTTCAGCGAGATTTTCAAGACAATTCCTGATCAAGCTAATTTACAGACAATTTCTACTGCACTGAATCGGGAAAAGCTGCATGTGCAGGTGTTGGCGACCGGTGTTAGACGCCAGCCTGCACAGAAGTTACTGGCTGGAATTCTGGCCAGACAAAGCTTTATGGGGCTGCCGGTTGGTGGTATTGCTTTAAGCGCTACCGAGGCTGCCCCGAAATGGGCGAGCCTGAAGCTTGATTTTCAGGTGGTTAATGAAATCAGGGCAGGGCTTTATGCGGTTGATGCCTCGCTGGCGTCACGAACCGGTTTGAATGGCCTTTTTGTGAAATTCGCTAGGGTCCGGCTGCCTCTTCGACCCGACACACAGGGAGCTGAGTTATTGGCTTGGCTGGAGGGGCAGATGGCTCCTTCCATGGCCCGTCTGGTGCGAACGGGGCAGGGTGGCATGACCAGCCGGTTTCGGCTGGAAAATCAGACCACACAGACACTTGCAATGATAGAAACCACCACCGGCGGCGATTCGTCAGACCAGGCTTTGTTTGAGCTGGCCGGGCTGGGGGTTGGCCCAAGGGCCCGGGCTTCAGTTCGTATTCCGGCCGTCACAGCCAGGGCAACCCGAATTCGATTTGCATCGATCTGAGATCACGCCGGTTCGAGCAGATGCTGAGTTTTTAGATTATCAAATGCATCGGGTTTGATATGATGGACTCATATCTCTCCCCCTGATGTTTCCGACTCGGTTGGATTTCATGCCCTGAGGCTTATATGATTCGAAACTTTAGCCAGAAAAAAATCAATCGACTTTTGTGTCTTTTGGGTCTTATCTTATTTCAAAGCAATGTTTTAGCACATGAAGGGCCGCACAAGCATCCCGAGGGTGAAATTCATAAGCCGACACCTGTGCCCGACCGGGTTACACTTTGTGTGACTCAGGATCCGGCCACCAGCATGGCGGTGAACTGGCGAACGGATCTTTCTGTGAGCCAGGGACTTGTGGAATATACTGTTTCGCAGGCCGGGCCACTGTTCATCCGCTCGCCGAAACGGATTGATGCTACGAACGAAGTGCTGAAGTCTGATCTTTCCGAGGCTCGGTATCACAGCGCTGTGATGAAAGACCTTCAGCCCGAGACGGTTTACGCCTATCGGGTCGGCGATGGCCTGAACTGGTCGGAATGGTTTCAGTTCCGCACTCCGTCAAAAGATCATAAGCCATTTAAATTTATCTACTTCGGCGATGCCCAGAACGATGTGAAGAGCATGTGGTCGAGGGTGATTCGATCAGCGTTTCAGGATGCTTCGAGGGCTGGGCTTATTATTCACGCCGGCGACCTGATCAACTCAACAAACAAGGATGCCGAATGGGGCGAATGGTTTGGTGCAGCAGGTTTTATCAACGGAATGCTGCCGATTATGCCGACACCAGGCAACCATGAATATGGCAAGTCGGCCGATGGCCCGAAGCTATCAAACCACTGGCGGCCGCAATTTGCCCTGCCGACCAACGGCCCGGAGGGGCTTGAAGAGTCGTGCTATTTCATTGACTATTCAGGGGTTAGATTCGTTTCGCTGAATTCTAACGTGAAGCAGGAAGAGCAGGCAAAGTGGCTTGACGGGGTGCTTTCAAAAAATCCTAACCGTTGGACAGTGTTGACTTTCCACCATCCCATCTACTCACCAGCCCGTGGGCGGGATAACGCAAAACTCAGGGATATGTGGCAACCAATTTTTGACAAGCATCGCGTTGACCTGGTGCTGACGGGTCATGACCACACCTATGCACGAAGTGGGCCAAGAGTTTACGACAATATTCCGACGGGTGGGACGGCCCGCGATGGAAAGTCGGGCACGGTTTATGTTGTATCGGTGAGCGGGCCAAAGATGTATAAGGTGGAGAAGCAGCCATGGATGCGCCGGGCCGCTGAAAATACCCAGCTTTATCAGGTGATCGAGATTGACGGCGACAAGCTGAGATATGAGTCAAGAACAGCTATTGGAACACTTTACGATGCTTTTGAGTTGGTCAAGAAGTCGGGTCAGCCGAATGAAATGATCGACAAAATACCGGATGGGCCCGAACGGCTTGGTGAGGAAGTGAAAACCAGCCATTCGCAGCGCATGGATGCCGCCAAAACTGTGGTTCGTTGACATAACTCATTCATGAGTATGTAGATGCACACCAAAAAGCCGGTCACTTATTGGGTGGGTGTTGACGAGGCGGGTTATGGCCCGAATCTGGGCCCGCTGGTGATGACGGCCATTGTGGCCCGGAGTCTGGACGACACCCAACCTGATATTTGGCAGGATCTTGAGGGCGTATCACGAGCCCGACCACTGAAAGCTGGTGCCCGGCTAGTTGTTGATGACAGCAAAGCGGTGAAGGCCAGGGCCGATGGCATGGTCTGGCTTGAAAAAGCTTTCATCTCTATTGCTTCAACGATTAACCAGCGCCAGAAGGGCGAGGTAAATCACGAGTTCTGGGTCAGTGCATTTGGTCCTGAAGTCACTGGTGGTAAGGAACTTAGACTTTGGCAGGATGCCCCGGATGGCCTGCTGCTGCCGGGTGTTGAGCCTCAACTGTTACTTAAATGCAGGAAATGGGAAATTTGTGCGGCCCGGGTGCGGGTTGTGGGGCCATCAGAATTCAATTCGCTGCTAGGTGAACCGCCGAACAAGTCTATTACCCATGGCCTGATTTTCAGAGATTTGATGCGTTGGCTTCAGTCGCAAGTGCCTGCAGGAGATAATCTTCGAATCGTTTCTGACAAGCACGCCGGCCGAAAGCATTATAACGACTTGATTATGGACTGCTTTTCCGGTTGCTGGGTCCACAAGATATCGGAGAAACAGGAGTTAAGTCGTTATCGCATCGAAACGGCAGGCCTTGCGGCCCAAATGGAATTCAAGGTTCAGGCTGATGCCGCCAATGGGCTGGTGGCTTTGGCAAGTATGGTTTCTAAATATTTACGCGAAAAGTGGATGGATGAATTTAACGAATGGTTTGCCCGCCGATTGCCCGGGATCAGGCCGACCGCAGGCTATCCTGTTGATGCCAAACGATTTGCCGCCGATATTCAGGATTTTTGCGTAAAATCAGCCATTCGCCCGGAGACATGGTGGCGTCTCCGGTGAAACTGCATTGCGTAAGTCTATTATTTGATAAGGATTAACGTTCTCGGTAAACGATCCGTCCCTTGGTCAGGTCGTAAGGAGTGATTTCGACCGTGACTCGGTCGCCCGGGACGATTCTGATAAAGTTTTTCCGCATTTTGCCAGCGATATGGGCCAGCACGGTGTGCCCGTTTTCCAGCTCGACCATAAACTGCGTGTTGGGCAGAGATTCCACGATCTTGCCCTCCGTTCTCATCGGCTCTTCTTTCGCCACACAAACCTCCACAGGTATATTATTTACGACCAGAACCAGCAGGCAACATCGCCTGAAGCCAAAGGTCGGGTGATTAAACAATTATAACGAACTGCTGATTTGTGGGTAGCCCTTCCCCCGGCGGAATTTCACAGAAGTCGTCGCCGGCATGGAAATTCAGGCGTTCAGCTCAAGGGCTTCC
>JBJTRR010000091.1:0-2386 GCA_046076185.1 bacterium
GCCAAGCCGACGATCGGAATGGCGTGTGCCAGCCCGACGAAGCCAAGCACCGTTGCCGATCCTGTGATTTCATACAATTCCCAGCCGATCGCCACCGAGAGCATCTGCTGGCCAAGGATCGACATGACCGATCCGAACCAGTATCGGCGAAAGCCGGGAATGGCAAATGCCCGAAATCCCTCCTTATATCGGCCTGAGCGAGTTGAAGGAGAGCTTTCAGGCATATATGGCTGATGTCAGGTAAATGAACGGCTGGTTATCAGGCCGATTTGGCCGCCTGTGCGGCAGTCAGAATCTCAAGAGTCCGTTTAACAAAGGCTGAGGCAATCTCAATAGCCTCTTCGGGCTTTGATTTAAGTTCCTGCAGCTTCTGAAATTTCTGAACCATCGCACCGTCAAGCAGGCCGGGCTTCACATAGTGAACATCTGTGGCAATGATCAGGCATCGCATGCCGTATTCACGCAAGCCCTTGGAATAAACCAGTGCCCGCATGCAGGCAAACATGGCTTCGTAGGCGAGAAAAATGATATCAGCCTTGTCGCCTTTGTTGAATGAATAAATATTAGTCGCGGCTTCCAGTCGATCGGCGGCGGAATTGAGCAGTGCCGGCACGCGGCCGGGGGCGTCCTTATCCTCAAAAAGGTAGGGGCTTTCCATGCACTTCTGCAGATTGTTGACAATGGCCATGGTCGTTAACTCGCTTGATTTGGTGCGTCAGCTTGGTTTAAGGGGCGACGGATCTGGTTTCGGCAGGGCCACTTGTTGATGGCATCGGTGCCGCCAATTGCTTCACCGGCAAAACAACCGGAGTGACCACGGCCGCAGCCGACATGTTCTTCTCGCCATCAGCCTCCTGGGCAAAGGTCAGGCCGCTCATTGAAATCTGCTCCATGTCTTCCAGCAGGACTGCTGGTCGAAGCCCGAATAGGAGTGTCAGCACACTACCCACAAAAAGCGGCAGGGCCAGCTCGGGGCCAAGGCGGCGAAGCTCGCCGTGCTCGCCTTCCCGCAGAAACATCGCTTTAAGAATGCGTATGTAGTAAAACGCCGAAACGACGCTGTTAAACAGGCCGAGAGCCACCAGCCCGATCATTGTGACCCGGTCAGCCCCGCCCACATTCAATGCTTCCATAAACATGTACAGCTTGCCGAAGAAACCGGCGGTCGGCGGAATGCCAATCATTGAAAGCATGAGCACGCAAACAGCCACACCAATGTAGGGGTGCTTTCGGCCCAGCCCGTTCAAATTGTCAACATCTTCTGAACCACGATCCCGATCAATCCAGGCTGCCAGGGCAAATCCGGCAATCGTCGTCAGGCCATAAATCACCAGGTAGAAAAAGAGTGCTGCGGCCGCTTCTTCCCGACGCTCGCTGATGCCCACGGCAATAACACCAATCAACATGTATCCGGCATGGGCAATCGAAGAATAAGCCAGAAGCCGCTTCAGGTTGGTCTGCCCAAGGGCAGTAAAATTGCCGTAAGTCATTGTGGCGGCAGAGATCATCGCCAGAAGCCCAACCCAGCCGGGCGATGTCGGGCTGCTGGTCACAGCCCACGAACCAAGTGCCCCACCCATCACCTTTACCATCGCAACAAGACTGGCCAGCTTTGAGCCTGATGCCAGCCACGCCGCGACCGGGGCCGGTGCGCCTTCATAAGCATCAGGTGCCCACTGGTGAAACGGGACGGCCGAAACCTTAAAGCCAAACCCGACCATAATCAGCAGAACAGCCACCCCGCCTGCCACGTTGCCCGCAAGGCCGGGCTTCTCCGTCGTGGAAAGAACGTGACCGATTGATTCAATCGTAGTCGTTCCAGTCTGGCCATAAACCAGGCTCAGGCCGAAAAGGAAAAGAGCGGATGAAACAGAACCATAGACAAAATACTTGAGCCCGGCCTCGGCCGATCGTCGCTTTGATTTTTCCATCGCTGTCATTAGATACAGACAGATGGTCATAGTTTCAAGCGAGAGGAAGAGGGTAAGTAAATCTTCTGCCGCTACAAGGATGATCATCGAAACGGCTGACCACAAAAGCATGGCATAGTATTCTCCCCAGTGGGTCGTGAACGACCACACCATGGAAAGGCAACAGACCAGGATGGCAAAAAGCAGAACCAGCGAGGCAAACTGGCTGTAAAGCAGACCACCATTGAGCGTGCCGTAGAAAATGCGACTGTCTTTACCGGGCGCCGGGCCAATCACGTCAAACGCCAGATACTGGCAGAGAACAAGCGAGGCCACCAGCCCCAGCAGGGTAAAAATGCCAAGGCTCCGGTTTCGGCTGTCGCTTTCTGAGGCGGCAAAGACCGTCAGGTCAAGAACCAGAGAGAGCAATCCCCACACAGTCAAGATGATGTCAGGGCTGAAGATCAGGAAGTCTT
>JBJTRR010000092.1:0-13293 GCA_046076185.1 bacterium
CGAACCGGGTATCTCAGCAGTTGAATATCCACTGGATCATATTGTACCGGGCGCGAGTGGTATTTATACATCAGAAAAGAATTTTCAAATATATCGCGATATTCATGATTCGGTTGACATTTTAAATTCCAAAGGGCTTAAACCCATTATATTGCCTGATATCACGTTTTGGAATGCAATGAATACAACAAAAAACCCGGTTCCAATTGACTGGCCATTTTTCATGGAGCTTGCCAACGATGAATTACGTAACAGATTCGAAAAGTCAGTTGTAGGATTAAAAGATTCGCATGGATTAATCCTTCATAATGACCCATTCATCGATGAAAAGAAATTTAGTGAATATGGTGGCCCGGCTTACAATGCCATGTGGCGACGAATTCTGAATCAATTCCCTGTTAAACAGACAATTGGCCGGGTAGTTATCTATAGAATATCAGAAAAGCGATGATCACTGGGAGAAGCGTTTCTGAGCCGCTCAGGCCGAGTGATCGCAGATTGTAAGAGATTGGGTCTCCGTGGAGATTTGTTTTCGCAACTTGGTTTGAGTCTCTTTTTCTGCCCGAAACCTATTCTGCCGAATGATTATCTTGCCCTGTTCAATCGTATCTGGAATACAATAAAATCGTATCAGCCGTTGAGAGGAAATTTCCTAACAATTGTCCTCAACCAGCAAAATAGCGACCGGAGACGAATCGAACCACAGCCACCACACCTAACGGCACACCAATCACAAAACACATTGCCCAGGTTCGGCGCCCTCTTCCTATCATTTCAGACAGACCAAGCCACGAGAGATATCACCTACGATGAAATTCGGCATTTGCAACGAGCTTTACGAAAACTGGGACTTTGCCGACGTCTGCCGCTCGGTCAAAGCCATTGGCTTTGACGGGCTTGAGATTGCCCCTTTCACGCTTGCCCCGCTCATTACCGACGTTTCTGCCGGTCGGCGACACGAGCTTCGCCAGATCATGGCCGACACCGGTGTGGAATGCATCGGCCTGCACTGGCTTCTGGCCAAAACCGAAGGCTTTTACCTGACCACGCCCGACGCCGCCACGCGTGCCAAAACGCTTGACTACCTGAAGGCCCTGACCGAATGCTGCCGCGACCTGGGCGGGCAGATCATGGTTTTTGGTTCGCCCAAGCAGCGAGACCTCCTGCCGGGCGTGTCTTACGATCAGGCCATGGGCTATGCCGAAGAGGTTTTTGCCACCCTGGTGCCAACCCTGGCCAACTGCGGCGTGACCCTGTGCCTGGAGCCGCTGGCCCCGAGCGAAACCAACTTTCTGAACACCATTGACCAGGCCAATGTGCTGATCGGCCGGGTGAATCACCCCAACTTCCGGCTTCATCTTGATGTCAAGGCACAATCGTCAGAAGCGGGCACAACCGTGCCTGAACTCTGGGCGAAACACGGCGCCCTGGCCCGACACGCCCACGCGCAGGACGTGAACCTGAAAGGCCCCGGCATGGGCCAGGTTGATTTCGGGCCGATCGTCAAATCACTGCACGAATCAGGCTATCCCGGCTATCTCTCAGTGGAAGTATTTGACTTCACCCCCGGCGCTGAAGAAACAGCCCGAATCAGTCTGGCAACTCTGCAAAAAGCGGCTGCGGGGTTGTGAGCAATACCGCTTTGCATGGGGTAATCAAACCGTGGACGTGAGCCCACGGTTTCGACTTACGCCCATTTAATCGACTTTTGTCACACCCCAAAAATCGCCTCAAGGCTGGCTCGCATCACGGCCGGGTCGGGGCTTTGGCCGTCTGTCCAAAGCTCAATGCCAATCACGCCCTGGTTCACCAGCATGCCAAGGCCATCAAGCACGCGCAAGCCGCAGGCCTGGGCATCGGCCACCAGCCGGGTTCGCGGCGGGTTCGGGATAACGTCGCACACAATCGCCTCGGGCGAAAGTTCATCAAGCGAGACGGGCACCACGGCATTCACATCAGGATAAAGCCCGATCGACGTGCTGTTGACAACCAGATCAACCGACTTGTCGGGCACGAATGTGCCTGACCACGGCACGAAGGCCGTTTCGGTCGAAGTCTGTTCGGCCAGGCGTTTTTCCAGGGTCAGGCCGCGCTCGACAGAGCGATTCACTATCGTGATCTTCTGCGCACCGGCCAGGGCCAGCTCGACGGCGATCGCCCGGGCCGCTCCGCCGGCACCCAGCAGCACCACATTCACGCCGTCAATCGGGCGAAGCTCGCGCACCGACTGCAAAAAGCCCTTGCCGTCCGTATTTTCGCCCAGCAGTCGCCCGTTTTTGATGGCAACACAGTTCACGGCACCAATTTTTTGTGCAGCGGGTGTCAATTCATCCAGAAATTGAATGACTTCAACCTTGTGCGGAATGGTACAATTAAAACCCTTGAAGCCCATGGCCCGGGCCCCTTGCACGGCATCGCCCAGGTTTTCGGGCCGCACTTCAAGCGTGAGATATCGCCAGTCAAGGCCCATGGCCCGGTAGGCTGGCTCGATCATCGCCTGAGTCGGATTCTCAGCCACCGGAAAACCAAAACAACCTGTCAGACCCTGCAAAAAATTGAGCACTTTTTCTGCCATGACTTCCCGCACCCTCACCTTGAAAAGACCCTGCGAAAACCGGCCAGGCGGCTCGCCCTTTGTTTTGCCTTATCATTCGCCATTCGGCCCGGCCTTGCAAGCCTTCACCCGAAGTTTTCCGGTCATCTGCCTCGTTCTCAGCCTCTTCCTGCCGGCCACCGCCGCCGGGCAACAGGCCAAAGCCAAAGCGAACGCCAAAACCAAAGCCCAAACGAAAAAAGCGGCCGAAGTGCCGACACCGCCATTCCATGCCGATGCCCCGGCCACACCCGCCAGGCCCAACATTCTCTTCATTTACACCGACGACCAGGCCCCGTGGACAATGGGCTGCTATGGCCGAACCGACACCCTGACCCCCAACCTGAACCGGCTGGCCGCCGGCGGCATGCGGTTTGACAACGCCTTTACCACCACGCCTGTCTGTTCGCCTTCGCGGGCCGGCCTGATTTCAAGCCTTTACAGCACCCAGGTCAAGATTCGCGACTGGCTGAACCCCAGCGTCGAGCCGAACGACGGCCTGGCACCGGCCACCATCACCTGGCCTGAACTGCTGAAATCTAACGGCTATAAGACCTTTCTGGCCGGCAAATGGCACCTGGGGCTGCTTGACCAGTTCCACCCCCGGCGCAGCGGCTTCGACCAGTTCTTCGGCTTTCGCGGCGGCGGCAATTCACCGCTGAACCCGGCTCTTGAAAACGAAGAGGGGATCACCGCCAGGCTTGAAGGCAATCTGGCCAACATGATGACCGACCACACCTTGCAATTTATCCGCCAGAACAAAGACAACACCTGGCTGGCGGCGCTGCACTTTCGCGAGCCACACGCCCCTTATGTGCCCACGGCCCCTGAAGATCTGCAGGCCGTTTCAAAGCTTGAGATCAAGCTGCCCGATTATCCGGGGCTGCCACTGGAACGGGTGGAAAAGCTGCGCCGCGATTATCTGGCCGCCGTTCACGCTGTTGACAGAAACGTCGGCCGCGTGCTAGACCTGCTGGACGAGCTGAAACTGAACGATGATACACTTGTCATTTTCACAAGCGACCACGGCTATATGATTGGCGAGCATGGCCTGCACCACAAGGGCAACGCCAGCTGGATGGCCAGCGGCCACACCGGCCCCCGGCCGAACATGTTTGACTATGCCATTCGTGTGCCCCTGCTGGTGCGGCAGCCCGGCCGCATTGCCGCGGGTTCCACTTCAAAACGAACACTGACCCAGCTTGACATTTATCCGACGATTCTTTCATGGATGGGTCTTGCACTGCCGCCGAACCTGAAATTGCAGGGCCGCGATGCCAGCGTGATTCTGCAAACTGGCAGTGCCGAAGGCTGGGACGACACCTATTTCGGCCAGTATGACATGAAACACTATAAAGAAGCCCACATGCGCACCTTGCGCCGGCCCGACTGGAAGCTGATCCGCCACCTTGAGCCAGGCGAAAGCGACGAACTTTATGACCTGAAAAACGACCCTGAAGAGACGCGGAATCTGGCCAGTGACGACAACCATAAAACCATTCGCCACGAATTGAACGACGAACTGGTGCGGCGGATGAAGGCGATTGACGACCCGCTGGCTGGCCAGGCAGGGAAATAAGGCCAACCGACAAACCCTTAAGTGAATCAGAATATAAGCACATGAAGATTATTGCAGGCGATCGCAAGGGATTTAAGCTGGAAGGGCCGATGGACAAGTCCATCCGGCCGACGAGCGACCTGCGCCGGGACGCCATATTCAATACGCTTGGCGAGATGATTGAGGGCGAGACGTTTTACGACATATTCTCGGGCACGGGTGCCATGGGGCTTGAGGCTTTAAGCCGGGGCGCCGGGGCAGCCGTATTGGTGGAGATGAGCAAAAAAGCCCAGGATCTGATCAAGCGGAATATTGCCAAAGTGCGTTATGAGAAGGAGGCCCGCCTCTTTCCGACAAATGCCTATCGCTGGATTGAGAGCCACCGGCCATCCGCTTCCGGATTTTATTTTCTTGATCCGCCATTTCCCGAGTATATTGATCATCCCCAGCGATTCACGAAATATCTGTCACTTTTGATTGAGCGGGTGCAGCCGGGCTCGGTGATTATTGTGGAATCTCGCTGGAAGATGGACCCCGAGGTGCTTCCGGAAATCGAAAACTGGTATTGCCGGCGCTATGGCGAAACCCGCGTAGCTTATTGGGGCCTTGCCGATGACGAGCCAGAGCAGGAGGAAGACGGAGACGAAGAAATCCAGCATACAGATCAAAATAATTAAACCACATTCAATCATATGATAAAGTAATATAATATCATCATGTCTACATATGAGAATATAATTATATCTGATTCTGACGCAAAGCAGAAGTTTGCACTTGAAGTGGCAGACAGGCTGCGTGCGGCCGGTTTTGAGGCACTCTGGGCAGGCGGTTGCGTTCGCGACCTGCTTTTGGGCAACGAGCCAACCGATTACGATGTGGCCACCAATGCCCGGCCCGAGCAGGTGCAGGCCCTGTTTCGCCGGTCGCTTGCCGTGGGTGCCAGTTTTGGCGTGATCGTGGTGCAGGGAAGCGAAGAATCAGGCGATATCGAGGTCGCCACATTTCGCTCGGATGGCGAATACTCTGATGGCCGCCGGCCCGACTCCGTGCAGTTCTGCGACGCTCGTCAGGACGCCCTTCGCCGCGATTTCACAATCAATGGCATGTTTTTCGACCCCGTCGCCGGTGAAGTTGTCGATTATGTCGGCGGCCGCGACGACCTGAAAAATGGCTATCTCAGGGCCATTCGCGACCCCCTTGAACGATTCACCGAAGACAAGCTTCGCCTGCTGCGTGCCGTGCGATTCGCCGCCCGCTTCGGCCTGGAAATCGACCCGGCCACTCTGGCTGCCATCAGGGCCATGGCCGGCCGCATTCATGCCGTCTCGGTTGAACGCATCGCGCAGGAGTTTCACAAAATGCTGCCGCACACCTCGCGTGTGGCCGGAATGAAATTACTGCGGCAAACCAGCCTTCTGGAAGAAATTCTGCCCGAAATGGCACAAACCATTGGCGTGATTCAGGAAAAACCCGCCTATCCTGATGCCGATGTCTGGGAACACACCTTGCGCGTGCTTGAACTGCTGCCCGGCAAGCCAAGTTTTACGCTTGCCATGGGCACACTGCTGCACGACGTAGGCAAACCGGCGGCCATGTCAACAGAAAAAGGGCGAATCACGTTTTATCATCACGAAACTATCGGGCGCGACATGGCGGCCCGCATCTGCAACCGCTGGAAGCTCTCAACAGCCGAAAGCCGCCGCATCTGCTGGCTGGTTGAGTATCACCAGTTCCTGGGCCGGGCCATGCAGATGAAAGAATCCAAAATCAAGACAATTCTTGCCGAGCCGGGCGTGGTAGAACTGCTTGACCTGCACGAGGCTGATGCAGTGGCCTCAACCGGCGACAAAAGCCAGATTGACTATTGTCGATTCTATCTGCGTGAACAGCCTCAGGGGCCAATCAACCCGCCCATGCTCATCAGCGGCCACGACCTCGCCCGTCTGGGCGTGAAGCCGGGCCCTGTTTATAAACTCGTCCTTGACTATGTGCGCGAAGCCCAGCTCGACCGCAAGGTTCTCAATAAACCACAGGCTATCGACCTGGCCCTGGAATTCCTCGGCAATCAACCAGACTAATTCATAATTGCTTTTATGAACAAGCCCGCATATTCTTATATACACATTTATTATATCAGAACATGCTATTTATTTTTTTTAAACCACCAGTGTTTTTTAGGTGCTTCCTGGGCTGAGGGCACAGGGCCTGTGGGTGGTGCAGGCGGCTGATCAACACCGGGCAGATTCGGTGTCACGCCTTTTTCTTTACAAAGCTTGATATAAGCCTTGATGTATTCTTCCGTGGCATCGCCACCACCGTTGCCGCCACCATTGGGCATGGCCATATAGGTTTGCAGTGGGCCAGGCGAAGGGGCCATCGCCATGGCCGGGTTGATTCCCACAAAGCCGCCCATGCCCATGGGGGCCGAGAAAAGGCTTGGCGACTCAGGATTCATCCGCACCCGGGGGTAACTTCGCTCAGCCATCAGTCGGCCAAGGCCGCCGATAAAGCGGTCAAGCAGGTTCGGGTTGGTCATCATCATGCCCATGGCCATGCTGCCCAGTGGGCTCGACATGGGTGCAGCAGCCCCGTAAGAAGGCTGTGGCGCGGCGGCCACTGGTGGTGAATATGCCGGGGCGGGGGCAGGGGCCGGTGGGGCGGCGAACGCATTGGGGGCAGGGGCCGGTGGCGAATAAGCCGGAGCGGCAGCTGGCGGCGAATAGGCTGGCGGGCTGTAGGCGGGTGCCATATAGGTGACCTGCGGCGGCGGCGTGGGGGCCACCATCACATTCAGCGGCGATGGCTGCACAACAACCTGGCCGGCAGGCGGCTGCACGGTGACTGGTGCAGCGGCAGGGGCACCATAAACCGGCTGCTGCGGCACCATGGCATAAACCGGCTGGGGTTGGGGCTGCGGCTGGGCCGGTGGGGCCGAATAAGCCTGCGGTGGGGCACTTGTCGGGGCAGGGGGTGCTGAATAAGGCCTGGGCGGCTCGGGCTGGGCTGGTGTTTGTTTTGAAGGCAGCCCGGCCGCATAATTCTGCGGCGACGACTGGGCATGAAGCGTGGTTGCCGCCACCTGCTCGTCGCGGGCCGGTTCGGCAGTTGTCGTAGCTGAAACGCGCTGCACGCGCACACTGCGTCTGGCTGTATTTTCAGCCGAGGTCACACCTGTCGCCCCTCTAGCAGCCGCCACCATGGCATAAAGGTCGCGAAATTCCACTTCAGCCTGAACATAGCCGGCCAGTTTGAGCTGTGAATTGCTGTCAAGCGAATAAACCAGTGCGGTGGGCAGGCTGCGTACATTCAGCGATTCCACTCGGGCGGGGTCGGTTTCGGCGACCAGTTCGGCACAGGCCACTTCCTGCCCAAAGACAGCAACGATCTGCTGCTGCATTCCCGCTGCCCACTGCCGTGAACGCGGCAGGCCCTGCGAGGTGACCAGAATGACCGAAGGCCGGCCCGTCTGGGTGGTCACACGAAGGGCATCAGCCCATGATATGACATTCGCCGATGGCTCGCCGGCCACCGCCACGGGCACGACACCCAGACCCGGCAGGGCACTGGTCGAACCCAGCACGGAAAGCCCCAGCATAAGGGCCAGTTGGCCTGCCTGGCGGGCCCGACCACGAATTTTCATCGATCCGCTTATCGGCCAGGCTCCTACGTTTGTCGAATTCACTGAAATCTCTCGCATCAGGCACCCCGCTTATTTTCTGGTTTCCGTGTTCACACCACGGGCCGCCTTCAGCATAGCCCCGTCTCTTGATTTTTCTGCATTTACGGCTGATTTCAGATCGCCCCGCAGCCCCCGGGCAAAGGCCATCAGCCCATCGCCAATCGTCGCCCGCTGGATGGGTGTCATGGGCAATTGCCACTGGCTACGATCCCGCAAATCAAGCCCGCTGGGCCTTGCCCATAAAGCCAGGGCGGCTGTCAGAGGCTCAAAAACCTGCGTTGTCCACGCCTGAGAATCGGCCTGAGTGTCCGTAAAGAGTTGCCCAATGCGCCTGGCAAGCTCTTCATTGGCCTCAGCATATGAAGCATAAAGCGGCATTTTGCCAGCCACATCGCTGAAAAGCAGGGCCAGCGGCGGCGCCATCTCGGCAGATCGCGGCAGGTTGGCCACCGTCTGGTGCGCCAGCCGGGCCATCAATTCTTCGTTAGAAACGGGCACCTCTGCCACTACATCCCGCGATTTCTCCAGCGCTGCTGCCGCAGGTGCAGCGGTCGGGGCGGTTGCCTGTGGCTCCCTGGCCTTCAATTCCGCCGGAATTTCCACAGCCGTTAATGTCACATGGTCAGGCTTTGATATCTGGTTGCCCTGCGCAACCACCAGCAAAAACTGATAAACGCCCGGCTCAGGCGGAACCACAACCAGATTTGGGCCCTGCAAATAGGCCTCTTTAACTAGCGGGCCAGCGATCTGAATCCAGCGCACGCCCACTTGCCCGGCCGGCACACTCTGGCCACCATTAAGCGTCGCCCGATGCCCCACAAAACTTAACACATCGTCGCCGGCATCTGCTTTCAGTGGCTCTTTTTCAGCCACATTGCCTGCATTTGATTCCTGCAAACCTGCCCCTGACGCGTCAGCACCGGCACTTGTCCGGCGGATCTCTCTGTCAACCAGGCCCGATTGTTGCTCTGCCCCATGGCTCGCCCAGGTCGCTTTCCAGCTCAGCTTCGGGCTGAACCTGCTGGTAAATGCATCCCGCACCTGATCGGCGGCAAATGCTGACATATGAAATGACCCAACCATAAAAAACAGGGACGTCGCACCAAAAAACTTTGGCCGACTGGCAACCCAATCAAATTCAATTCGCAAAAGTCGAGCCATTTCGCCCATCCTGGGCCAATAATCCTGCGGCATCCCACCGCACGGTTCCTCACCTTCCCTATATCGACTCTATAATAGAATAACTTGATTCCAATTCCGCCAAATCTATCAAAACCCTGCAAACAGCCTGTTTTACCAGGCTTTCGGCGAGCTTTTGGTGTCGATGAGACTGCTAAACCATCATTTTTTGGTTGCACTGGCAGCCAGGCGTTTGTGGCGTGGCTCAATCACGTCTTTCGCCAGACCAACCCACCTCAGGCAAAGAATGACAATGTAAGTCAGATCCACTTCCCACCAGCGGTGCCAGACCGAAGCCGAGGAAGGGTCGGCGTGGTGATTATTGTGCCAGCCTTCGCCCACGGCGAAAATACCCACGAACCAGTTATTACGACTGTTGTCGCTTGTGTTGTAATTCCGATAACCCAGCAAGTGTGTCAATGAATTGACAGACCAGGTGATATGCCAATTCACCACGGTTCGTACCAGCACACCCCACACAAAAAGGCTCGAGCCAAATTGCAGGGCAGCTTCAGGGGTTCCCTGGTTCCAGTAGCCAATCGCATAACCAACGACAAAATAAAGAATGGCATGAACGACATAAATTGCAGGCCAGATCTGTGTCTTCTCCATCTTCATATAGAAGGGGTCTTCCAGCAGGTCGCGTGAATACTTCTGCAGGTTTGTGAGCGAACGTGTCGCCGCGTTGTAACTGAAAAGCCACTCAAAATGCGACCAGAAGAAGTTGACCAAAGGCGAATGAGGGTCTTCCTGCTCGTCAGAATGAATATGGTGCATGCGATGATTGGCCACCCACTTGGCGGGTGTGTCCTGCAGCGAACAGGCCGCAAACATGGCCAGGCCATGTTCCAGCCACTTTGGCACCTTCAGGCTGCGGTGGGCCAGCAACCGGTGATAACCCAGCGAGATGCCAAGCCCATAAATTTCAATTGAGACAAGCATTACGATAACACTTGACCACGAAAAGAAATACGGCACAAATGCCAGCAAGGCTGCCAGATGAATGGCCGCAATGGGCAGGGCGTAAATCCAAAGGATTTTGCCCTTCTTCACAGTGCTTGGCAAGGCAAGCCTGGCATTTGCATCTGCCGCGACCGATTCGGTCTCAACCAGAACGGCAGGCTTATCCATAATTGCGCTCATTGGCTCACCAGTCCCGGGCAAGTTGAGAGAGATACGGGTCGGCAGGAATCAAGACAATCTATCATAACCGCTTTTTTGAAACTTTTTGCAAACAAAACAAATTTAATTTCTGAGAAAATCGTGTCAAACGGGTTAGGCAAACTGAACAGATCGTGTAAAAAAAGTCATGCCTCTTTCGCCTGGTCGCGATCTGGGTGATCACAGCCCGGCAGAAAAGTTCCCGGAATCTTGCGGGCCCGGTGGTCGGTTTTACTTTCGCAATTCCTTCGCAGAACCACCACCTGCATGTTAAAATTGGTTTAACACTTTGCTGAAAGCGTCGCCTTTCTGCTCGCTGCCACTTCTGCCCAGGGCCCTGGTCATGATCCGCATTCTTGGTAACCAGAGAACGCTGTGCGATGGCATTGCTCGACGAGACCTGCTGCAAATGGGCGGGCTCGGGGCTTTCGGTCTGGGCCTGGCCGACATCATGCGCCTGGGCGAGGCAACAGCCGCATCGCCGGCTGCTTCGCGACTCCCAAAATTCGGCAAGGCAAAGGCTTGCATACTGCTTTTTCCGTATGGATCGCCGCCCCAGCACGAGACATTCGACCCCAAGCCCGATGCCCCGGCAGAAATCAGGGGCGAAATGGGGTCGATTGAGACGAATGTCCCAGGCCTGCGCATCTGCGAAGGCCTGCCGCGGATCGCCAGCGTGATGGATAAGGTGACAGTTGTCAGGTCGATGACGCACCCCTACCCGGTGCATGGCCTGGCCTATGCCGTGAGCGGCATACCGACCTACACGCCCGCCATTGAGACAGTCCTTCGCGAGCCTTCCCACTGGCCATTTATTGGCTCGATGGTCGATTATCTTGATGAACGCAGCTCGCCGCACGGCACCCGGCCGCCGCTTCCGCGCAATATTGCCCTGCCATGGGTCGTCAATTCCAAGGTCAGTGATCTTGGCCTGCTGGCCGGGCCCTATGCCGCCTTTCTCGGTCAGTCGTACGACCCGGTTTTCACCGAGTATTCGGGAAAGGGCACCCGAATTGCCCCAAAAATTACGCACACTCAGGCCCAGTCGTTCATGGATCCCTACGCCGGGGTCGATGCTGAAGGCCATTTTGTCATCACGCCTGATGGCCAGCTCGCCGGCGATTTGCCGTCGCCACGCATTGCCGGTCGTCGCAGCCTGCTCCAGCAATTCGACGCGGTTCGTCAATCGACCGGCGACTCTGCCTTGCCAGGCGCCTTCGACAAACATCAGGCCCGTGCCTATTCCATGCTGACTGAGCCGCGATTTCGCGATGCCCTTGATATTCGTCGAGAATCAGAAGCAACCCGGCAGCGATATGGCATGACACTTTTTGGCCAGTCGTGCCTGGCTGCACGGCGGCTGATTGAGGCCGGCGGCCGGTTTGTGACAGTATTCTGGGATTGTTTTGGCCTTTTTGGCACGGGTGCTTGGGATACGCACGCCAATCACTACCCCAGGCTCAGGGAATACCTGCTGCCGGGCTTTGATATGGCCTATTCTGCCTTGCTGAACGACCTTGACGAGCGCGGCATGCTTGACGAAACGCTGGTGATGTGGCTGAGCGAGCATGGCCGCACGCCACAGATCGACTCGAAGCCGCCAGGTGCGGGCCGGCATCACTGGTCGCGTGTTTATTCCACGGTTTATGCCGGCGGAGGCGTTCGCCGGGGAGAAGTCATTGGTTCATCCGACAGCCTTGGCGGCGATGTTCGTGACACGCCCGTTTCACCCAAGGACATTCTGGCCTCGGCGTTTCATTTGATGGGAATCGACCCTGACTCAATGGCCCCCGACCGCCTTGGGCGGCCTGTTCGTGTTGTGGGCGAAGGGCATGTGCGGCAGGAGTTATTTTAATTCCATTGAATCATTTGTATTAATTCATTAATCAGGACGATTTCATTTTGTTAAAAGGTCTTTTCTCAGATAGACTTTAACTGCAAAAATACGATTTGGATAAGCATTCTTTGTTGGAACTTCGACATAATCACTGGAAATATAATTCGCCGAAAACTGTGGTAACAACAAGAGACATGATGCTTTTTTGCTTGCAATGACTGAATTGAGAAGCTCCCGATTTTCAACTGTTGTATTTTGATACATCAGAAGATCATTGAATAAGACTTTACGCTGGGTCAGTATGCCAATATTCGAGAAATATTCGATAATCGGTTCATCTGGCGGGGTTTTATCGCTCACGATTGATTGTAATTCACGATAATAAGGTATGGCAGACCATTCAAACATGACGCCTCGTAAGGATCTCATTGAAAATACGAGTCCAGAGCCAATCATTAAAACAGATACTACTGAAATTAATATTTGTTTTTTTTGTGTATCCGATATTCTTTCAATAATAACACTCAGGCATTCACCAAGAAATGCCGATGAAATGATAATAAACTCAAGCCAGTATAAAGAACTTCCCCCAAGTTCACGTGTCGATGTAAAAAGAGAAAGCCCCCCTGAAAGCAATACCCATGGAATGAAAATACTGGATCGAGACAATGAAATATCCTTTTTTGAAATCCAGTTTAAAGCAATTCTGATTACCAGAAGAATGGTTCCACCCAGAATCAAAAAGTGAACTGGTGAAAATAATAAAGTCGATTTAAATATAATCCATGAATGCATCATTGACTTTGGTGGCAGGCTGGGATAAACAATACAGATTTTAATGAAATCGCCCTTTGAAATAACTGTCAGCACCGAGCATATCAACGCAGGTAAACCTATCGATGTGAACACGACCGTTTTAAAGCAGTTTTTCTTCCAGCTTAAATAGAATCCAAATACAATTGATGAAATCAGACTCTGTTTGATAAGTGGCCCAGCCCCCATCAACAAACCTGATATTAACGGCATCCATACAGAAGAATCTTTCTTATCATAACGTATCAGTAGAAAAACGCCTGCCATGGAAACAGCCATTCCGAAATTATCTGACCTGCCAATCGAATTATTCATAATGAAAGCTGGTGAACTAAGAATGAGAACCAGTGCAATGAGACCTCCGGTTTGATTCAACTTCCATTGATTCTGATTTAAATTCATGATTTCGGTTCTATGATTTCTGCCATTGGCAAGATGATAGACAATGAAACAAATTCCAAAACATGAAATAA
>JBJTRR010000093.1:0-23188 GCA_046076185.1 bacterium
CGAAATGACCACAAAATTATCAAAACTCATATTGAACTCAAATAATCAATTGGACCAGAACACAAATTCTAAAATCAGTTTTCAGAATGAACTACACTCTATCGAATTGGTACTAGAACGCTTAATAACTGCCAGAGAATCTCTTTTGAATTATTACAATGATAATATTTTTCTGAGTATTAGAAATGAAATGAATTCTCATAACACAGGGTCAAAAGTACATCTTACGCGACTTCTCTATGTTTTGAGATTACCATTCCTCACCTCGGAAGTTAGAGAGTCTCTATGGAATCAAATGTTCTCATATTTTGAGTCTCAGTCTGATTTAATTAATGACCTCCAAAGTAATGATACTCCATCGCGACCACTTCTACTCAGTGATATCAGTTTACCTATCCAATCTCAAACTCAAGTAAAACTTGAAGATAAGCCTATTACTAAATTTCAGAATATAATTTCTTCAGACTCTGCTATGTCTGAAACCTTTAAATCAAATGACTTACAAAACTCTCAGATTAATCATCCACATCCAGAGATTAAGATTTCAAATCAACTTGGTAAGAAATATCCTCCTGAAATATTGAAATATCCCGGTTTCGCTGAATTACTTGATCAGTTGTTTAAGGATTCTGAAACACCAATGAATTCGTACGAGATAAATAGTATAGTAAGTAATTCTAATCACTTAGACTATTTGCCTGAACTAAGAAATATGCGTCGCCAGTATTCTCAAGTATTTCCGATCAGTTCCATAGAAATAGCCATCTTTAATTTCTACAGTGAAGCTGATAATAACGCATACCGACTTTTGCCAAAGTTTAATACCAGCGTTAAAAATATGAGAATAACTTCGGAACAACAGAAGACCGGTCAAGTAGATCTGGAATTATCGGTTTCAATTGAAAAAAGTGATCTTTTGGTCGAACCATTCAAGATACAGGTTATGAACATGCCTGGTTCTATTATGGTTTACAAATCTGAGGAAACTGTTATTTCCAATGATGCTCAGAACTTACAGGAAACCCTTTCTTTCAATCTTAAAAAGGAAATCCTGTTTTCTGTAAATTATTTACTTCTGTCAGACGGTCAAAAAATAAATGTAATTGGAACCGAACAAGTCATCCCATTAAAAATTATATGTAATGAGATGACTCAATATTTGTTTATTCCCATTCGTATTAATTGGAAAAGTTCATTACCAACGATTGAGTTTCAGTCTGTTCAAAATCCACTGATTTCTTTTAATGATATCCGATTCAGGCCTATTTCTAAAGTAAATACACTCCCTGTGATGATATCGAATCATACCTCAAATGAAAAGAAATATAAGGTTAATTTCAGCTTTTCAAAGTCTGATGGATCATCTCCTGTCCAATTCACTTCGGACGAAATCAAGATAAGTCCTCTTTCAAAATCAACAATTAAGCTCAAAGAGTCATCAACTGATGTTCCTGATTCAACGAGAAACATTTTGCCTGAAAAAGAAAGTGGTAAAAAACCCGATTATCAAAATTCATGGCCTGGTTTACAAATTCCTGTTGGTTCAGAATTTCAGGTTCAGATATTTGACACTGATAATTCTTCGAAAGATCCATTAGTCAATGAACTGAGGCGGATGACGTTTTTCAATCCCAGAGAATATTTCTCGACAGGCATGCCAGTTTATGATGGTCAAGCAAAAAAACTTTCCATATCACTTTCGGGTGACAAGGAAATGTATGAAAAGCAACCGGCACAGGTTCGACTCAATCTTGATCCGTCTTTTTATGATAATACAAAAAAATCAGAAAAAGGTGGTAAGCTTGACGGCCTGTTTGATTTTCAGTCTGATTCGCCAATTGATCTACTTGCCCAGCCAGTTTCTCCGCCATTTTTTGACAACGGCAGTGTCAGCCGATTCTGGATAGATATTGATAATCACAAACGGTCCTTCACATACCAGAATCGCTGGTCAAAAGATACAGCGAACTTAGTGAATCCACTACCTGTGGTTAACCCGGAAATTAAATTAATCATGCCCGAAATGGCTGGTACCAAAACACCTGTTCCAATCAAGATAGAGCCAATAAACGAGCCTGAAAACTCGTCTGTGATTTTGGAAATTGCAACCAGTCAGATATACGGGCCATTTCAACCCATCAAATATCGTACACTCCATAAATTTAATTCCAGTCGTAAAGCGTTATATGCAGTTGGCCTCGATGCGAAAACGGGGTCGCTTGTAGTCAATACAGATTATGATGACTGGAGCTACGATCTTCAGACGACCGGGTTAGTGGGTCGGGTGCATTTAAGGGCAAGGCTGTTGGATCAATTCGGCAAAGAACTTGCTACTCATGATCAATCGATCTTGATTGATGATCAACTTCCTGAAAATAATGATGTCGTGAATTTGCCACGATTTGCAAAACCGGGCAGTTCAGTGGAAATTGTATTTACAACCACACAGCCACCTTCGGGAATTGCCGAAGTCTCTGCGTTTCCAGGCACTTTAACTGATGGAAAAATGGCTGAGGGTGTAAAGTCTGTCAGTTTAAATCCTGTTGAATTGAAAAAGAGTGATGAAATAGAATCAACAGCCAAGTCGGTATTATCTTATTATAAAGGTAAAGTTCAGATTCCTGATAAAATTCAGGCACCGGGCGAAACTATGATCACTATTGTTGCGAAGACAAAAGCGGGTGAGACGGTTACCATACAACGCCCAATTCGAATTGTATCTGCCGATTATTCTGAACCCGGCGCAATCTCAGGGACTGTGCTTCTTAGCGAAAGACCACAGCCTGATTTGCCTGTTGTCTTAAGAAAGATGGATAAAAACCGAACAGAAGTCGGTCGAACCAGAACCGATGCCCAGGGCCGATTCAAACTGAACACCATTTTACCCGGAAATTATGGGATTTTTACTGCCAGATCGATTGATCAGACATCGGCTCAGGCCGATGTGAATGTTGAGCCAGGTAGTAACACGGAATTAAAATTAGTGCTTGGTCGAGTGAACCTTCCCTCAAACGGGCCACCTCCTCAGGAGAAAACAGAGCCTGCCGAATCGAAGAGCAAATAATCTTTTGATATGATCAAAATGTAATTGATGATGCTGGAGCATCAGTCATTACAGTAGTCAAATAATTGAGTAATTGAATTTGCAGGATGAGTCATGGAATGATGACATTTTAATTCGCCGGGTCATCAGCCCGACCAACGGTTTGGCGAAGTTCATCAAGAATGACGTGGCTGAGATATTCAAACATTGGTTCGGCGAGATCCATGGTGTGTGGCCAGCCGTTTATCCGTTCATATCGAAACGGTATGGAAGCTTCTTTCAGCTTTGCTGCGAGTTGGTCTGATTGATCGACCGGGACAATGTCGTCTAAAGTGCCGTGTACGATGAGAGTGGCTGGATCATCGGGCGAAATGTCGAAGAGTGGCGAGGCTTTTTTGTAAATCTCGGTATTTGCCTGATATTCGGCACCCAGGAAGCCACGCACGACATCGACATTCCGTGCAAAATCGGATGTCAGGTCGCAGGGGCCGTAAAAGTTGAAAATTGCCGAGATTTTGTATCTGACACCAGGTGAACCAATCGATTCGGGCAAGAACATGGGGTCTTTTGAATAACCTGCCAGCATGGCCAGATGACCGCCCGCCGAGCCACCCATAAGCACAATGCGGTTCGGGTCGATTCCATATTCGTCGGCATGGTTGGCCAGAAATTGAAGGGCTGAATTGACGTCGCGAACGGCGGCCGGGAATTTTGCCACGCCGGAAAGCCTGTAGCTCAGGCTTGCCACGACATAGCCGGCAGAGGCAACACGCAGTGCATGGGGGCGATAGTCGCCTCTCTGGCCTGATTTCCAGCCGCCACCATGAATCAGCACAAACAGAGGCCTTCGCTGGTCACGCCTTGCTGACAAAGGGCGATAGAGGTCGAGTTTTAAGTCCATATCACCTGAACTTGAGTAGGTGACACCCTCGTCAAGCTTCAATTCCGGTGGAACCGAGGGCTGGCGGTCGATGAGTGGCAAAGCTCCGGTGAGGATGGCCAGATAAATTTGATTCATCGACGAATAGCCGGCTGGCGGTTCCCCTTTCGCGCTTGAAGAGCGGGAAAGCCAGAGACGCAGGGCGATGAAGGTGGAAAGGCTGATAATGAGCAGAACCAGAAAGCCCCTGACGGTGAATCGTAGAAATCGCCGGAGGATCCCCTGCGGTTTTTCAAGGCCGTAATCAACGGTGATGGTCTTCATGGTTTGGGGCTTCAGTGAGGTTATGCCTTGCGCGGGTTATCTGTGCCATCAACAACGCGAGTCAGGTCGGCTGAAAGAATGCTTGGGCACCAGTGCGTTTCAATGTGTTCAATAATCATTTCGGTGCCGCGTTTGTGAGAGACATGTGGCTCGTCGCGTGGGTCGTAAAGCGCGTCGGTCATGTCGCGGCAAAGGGCGACCGATTTGCCCAGGTAGGTTAGTTGACGAATACCAAACGGGCGGCCCAGCACGCACATATTGGTGTGAACGCCCATCAGGATGATGTGTGTGCGGCCTTCCTGCTCAAGAAAGTTGAAGATTTCGGGGCCGTCGGCTGATACGACATCGTAGCCTGCCATTTTGATTGCCGGGTGCTGGTGGCGGTCGCAGTCGGGCAGCAGGCGTGGCACGGGGTCATCGCAGCCGGTTACACCGTTATTGATGCGTTTGATGTTATCAACCACAGGCAAAGGCGGTTCTTTTTCGGGGTTAAGATAGCACCAGCTTTGAATGGGAACGGGAGGTTTGGATGTTCTGGCCCTTTTGATACGGGCCCTGAATTCGGTGTATTCGTAATGATGGATTCCGCTGGATGGGCTGTGAACGATGGCCACGCCCAGGTCGCGTGCCTTGCTGATGACTTCATTCATGGCGGGGGCCATTCGATCTACGCGGTGCGCGGCCATGGCGCAGGGGTGGTCGGCCCACATGTCGCAGATGATGATAGCCGTTTCTGATGCGGCCCATTGGTCGGTAGATTCGGCAAGAAGAGTGGCCCCGGTGCCGGCTTTGCGACGTCGGCGAAGGTTGAGCGACAAAAGCCCAGGCACTTTGGGAATCTCGGCAGAAGCGGGTTTTGCCGAATCGGCAATCTGGGCGAGAGAATGGCCAAAGGAGCTGGAGACAGCGATGCCTGCGAGCAGTGCTGTGCCGTCAGCCAGAAAATGCCTGCGATTTTTCTGCATGGTGATTCTCCTCATAATCAGTTGTCAGGTGAAGTGAATTCAGGCGAGGCAGGTGATCGTCGTTTGCGGCGAGAGATGGCAATGAGAACTGGGGGGCGGCTGCGAATATTTGGCAGGTCGTAGCGTGCAACATGCCATAGCCGGTCGTCAAGATGAAATGCCCATTCCATGATGGCCTGGGTCTCCTGCTCGCCGCCATCGTGGGCCCTGTAAAGCACGAGAGTCAAGAGGCCGCCATCGGCCAGGAGACCGAGGCACTGGCCCAGAGCGGTGAGTGTAGAGATAAGCCGGGTGGCGATGGGGGCCTCGGCATGGGGGCGATAACCAAGGTTGAACATGATGACCCTGACCCGGCCAAACCAGTCGGCGGGAACCAGTTTTTCGAGGGAGTCGTGGTTTCCGGTGACGAGGCTGACACGGGCATCGAGAATATCTTCGTCCAGTAGTTTCTGGCGTGTTGCTTCAAGGCCGGCGGGCTCGATATCGATGGCCAGAACTTGTCCTGTGTGGCCAACCAGGCGAGCAAGCATGCAGGTATCGTGACCGTTGCCGGCGGTGGCATCAATGGCGAAGTCGCCGGGTCGAAGCCAGAGCGAGACAAGCGAGTGCGCCATTTCGGTCAGTCGCGGGAATCCAGGCATGGTCGGAAAAATGTTGCTCCCTGGAGAGGATCAGATAGAGATTATCATAACCCGACCCAGAGAAAACTGCTGGGAAAAAGCGCGTTGGGCCATGCAGAAACCTGGCTCTCCAGAAATCGGGATGACCTTCATGGACGTAATGATTACACTATGTTTATGAGAAAAATAGCTTTCGACTGGTGTTGCAAAGGTGCGGCAAGTCGTTGGGCTGTTTTGGGTAAAACGCAATTTTGGGGCGGGCACATCCATGATTTATCTGGGCACTGAGGCAGGCTTGTATCGTTGGTCGCAGGGTGGTAACTGGCCGGTTTACCACAGCCTTCAGGAACGACGGATTCGTACCGTGCTGGCTGGTGGCGAGGGTCGGCTGACAGTGATTGACGATGCCGGCAAGATTCTGGAATCGCTCAATAATGGTGCCTCGTGGAAGTCGGTTGATTTGCCTGTTGGTGTCAGTTCAATCACTGCAAGCTGCATTGGCGGCTCGCCACTGACGATGATCATAGCGACGCGTGGCGAGGGTGTTTATTGCCGGGCTGTGGGTAACCCATGGTGGTCGAAAATCAGCACACCCGAGGCAGATAACGCCAAGGTCACATCCCTTTGCCTGACATCAACGGCTTCACCCGTTTTGCTTGCCGGTGTGAGTGGCACTGGCCTTTACCGCACGGCCGACGGCGGCAAGAGCTGGTCAAAGGTGGAAGGAACGCCGCCCGAGATTCATGTGATTCGATCGATTGGCTCGCAGGTGGTGCTTGGCAGCAGCCAGGGTGCGTGGATTTCAAGCGATTCGGGTGCCAGTTTCACTCAGTCGGAAAAGGGGCTTGAGGCCGTGCCGCAGGTTTACAGCCTGGATATTAACCCGAAAGATCCGAAGTGGATTCTGGCCGGTGCGGCTGCGGCTTCGTCGGTCAAGGGTGGCATTCGTCCTCAGGGCTTTCAGTTTGGACTTTATGAATCTAAAGACGGCGGCAAGACGTGGGCCAGGGTGATCAAGCGTGGCTTGCCCGAGCTGGTTGCCTTCGACACGATCAGCGATATTCGCTTTGATGTGGCTGACCCTGAGTGCATCATCATGGCACAGGGGTCAGGCGAGTGCTGGATGACTCAGAATGGCGGCGATTACTGGGTTGTTATATCAAGGGCGATTGAGTCGGCCCGAAGTCTTTCGGCTTCGGCCTGACAAACTGGTAGAAGGTTGAAACCAGAAGCCATCATCATTGAACAGGCGACAGAAATGGCTGCAACCCATACACATTTTGATCTTGCCGGGCTGCGTCCACGATTGCACAAGGTGATGGATTTTGCGGCCGAGCAGGTTTTTAACCTTTCGACCAATCACCCTGATTTCTTCCCGATGTACACAAAGAACGGGAAGTGGCACCATACAGGGGAACTGTGGACAGACTGGTGTGCAGGGTTTCTTGGTGGTCAGATGTGGTTGCTGGAAGAATATACCGGCGAGCAGCAATGGCGCGAACTGGCCGAGCATTACAGCCTGCTGGTTGAATACAAGCAGCACGACCGGGACGTGCATGACCTTGGCTTTATTTTTCTGAACACTTACCGCCAGTGGTATAAACGCACTGGGGCGAAACGCCTGAACAATGTGCTGATCACGGCCGGGCGAACGCTTTCGCTGAGGTTCAACCAGAAGGGGCGTTATCTGAGGTCGTTTGTGGCCCCGGAAAGCCTTTTTATTGATATTATGATGAACGTGCCAATTATTTTTTATGCCGCACGCGAGACTGGCGATGATGCCCTTTTTAAACTGGCAGTTGAGCATTGCCGTACAACAGAAAAAACGATTGTAAGGGCAGATGGATCAACAGCACACGAAGGCATTTTTGACCTGGAAACAGGCAAGTTTCTGCGGCAGACAACGCATCAGGGGCTTGCTGGCGAATCAGCCTGGACCCGTGGCCTGGCCTGGAGTCTTTATGGTTACACCCAGGTTTGGCAATTCACAAAAAATACGGATGATCTGGCCGTGGCCAAGCGTAATGCCGATTGTTTCATTCGCCGGCTAGGCGATAACTGGCTGCCGCTTTGGGATTATGACGCACCGGGCAGCGGTCGGGCCGAAAGCCAGCCTGATTCGTCGGCAGGGGCGATTGCTGCATCGGGTCTGCTGACACTGGCTGACGAGATTGAAAGCCACGACCTTTCAGCGGCACTAATCTATCGTCGAAGCGCCCTTAAACTGCTGGAAGCACTGACTACCGATTCACTGATGGGCTGGTCGTCGCCTGGCTGGGAAGGGATTCTCAAGCGTGGGGTGTATCACATCAACAAGAACCTTGGTGTGGATGAGTCGGTGATGTGGGGCGAATTTTTCTTTCTGGAAGCGGTCATGAAAGTGATTCGCCTGCCGGAAACCGTTCGAGAAATCTGACACAGGGGGCCTGTTCCATCTGATATTTTCCTGAATTTTCGATTGCATACCCGTAATTGATCCGTATTGACGTTCGTGACTGTTCAAACGTTGATCGCAGCCCGCAAGGATAAAAAACATGAGCAGGGACGAATCTGAAAATCAGGACATTGAAGAAATCAGCCATGAATCAGCAGAATCAGTCAATCCGGCAGGTGCGACCGATCTGGTTCACGCTGATATTCTGCGTAAATCGACCGATAAGCTGGTGATTTTGCCGGACGACCTTGACGAAGGCGAGCTGGAAGAGATTGAGCTGCTTCACGAGCAACCGGAATCGCCACGAACCATTTTGATTACTGGCGCGTCAGGAAATATCGGTAGTAAGCTGAGAGAAGCGTGGGAAGGGATTTATGACCTGATTCTGATTGATGCAGCAGGCGACCCGGATGACCCGGATTTGATTGAGGCTGATCTATCAGTGTGGGATCAGGAATGGGTGGATCTTTTTGCCGAAGTTGACACGGTGATTCACCTGGCCGGCAATCGTGATGAGTTTGCTGCATGGCACGATCTGGCCGACCCAAACATGGATGTTTTTTCGAACGTGTTAAACGCTGCCGTGCTGAATGAAGTGGAGCGATTTATCTTCGCCAGCTCAAACCATGTGATGGGTGGCTATCGCGAAATTGAGGATCTGCCAATCACAACTGACCTGCCCCCCCGCCCCGACAGCCCTTATGGCGGCACAAAGCTGATGGGTGAACGGATGGGTAAGTCAGCGGCCGAAGCTTATGGGCTGGTGTTTCTGGCCCTGAGGCTGGGCTGGGTGCAGGATGGGCCGAATGCTCCGCAATCGCTGCCGGACGAATGGAGCCGCCAGATGTGGCTCTCAAACGAAGATATGATCCAGCTTTTTGAATGCTCGATCGAGGCCGATCTGGAAGATTGCCAGTTCCTGATCGTCAACGGCATGAGCAACAATAACGGCATGCGATGGGATTTGACAAATGCCCTGGAGTGGCTTGACTATCACCCGGAAGACGATGCTTATGCCGTGATTGATGGCTCGGCGGATGTCGTCTGACGCGATTTTGGGGCCAGGACTTAAAGCCGGGAAGGTCGTTCAAACAGGGTCAGTTTTTTTGATCTGTTTGAACGACTGGTTAGCCCGAACAAATGGATTGTATCAGCGATCCTTGACGATTTTGTTGGATTGCATAACTTTAAACTAGTAATACAGATGACACTTATGTTGGTAGAACTGCCCATGTTTCGTATTCTGGCGAGTTGCCGTTTCATCGTGCTTTTTGCAGGTGCACTGATTGCATCGACCCTTGCTTCAATGGCCCAGGCCGGCCCACCCGAGCCGCGTGCCGCCAACGCCGATGCCCCATTTGCCGAAGGCTGGCCTGACGCCACAAAGCCTGGCGTGATTGAAGTGAAAAAATACCCAGCCTATCGCTCGGCTGTGGCCTCGGCCAAAAACGCTTCGATGGGTTCAGACAATATCATGTTCTTCTCGCTTTTCAGGCACATTACTCAATCCAATGTCGAGATGACCTCGCCTGTGGTGAACACCTATGAGCCCAAGATGATCAATAACCCCAAGGAGCTGGGTGAGGTCTCAATGGAATTTCTCTATTCTTCGCCAAATCAGGGCAAGGCTGGCAAGGGTGTGGGTGCCGTGAAGGTTGTTGATCACCCTGAAGCCAATTATGTCTGCATGGGCGTGCAGGGAAGAATGGACGACAAGCAGATGCTTGAAGGCGTGGCCAAATTGCGTGAATGGCTGAAGAATCAGAAGGAATGGGTCGAGGAAGGGTCGCCCCGCCGGCTGGGGTATCATGGCCCGATGACACCCGTTTCTCAGCGGCTCTGGGAAGTGCAGTTGCCAGTCAAGAAAGTCAAAAATCCCTGATTTTCCAGCAACTTTGAAATTGGCTGGAAAACTTGTGCGGGGTCTAACCGGCAAGCTTTCCGGCTTTTTTTTCGGAACGGCGAATCAGAATCAGGTTTCGTCCGTAGATCCACAGGCCCGTACACTGGCCGATGATCAGCACGGGTTCGTGTCGCCGTATGCCGTAAACAAAGAGCATTATTGATCCGACCAGCGACATCCACCAGAATGAAATGGGCACTACGCTTTTGCCGGCCCGTTCGCTGGCAAGCCACTGCGTAAGAAACCGGGCCGAAAAGACGGCCTGGCCGCTCAGGCCAAGGACCAGCAATGAATCAATGGATTGAAGCCATGATGTCATGACCGGTTTGCCTCAGACCAACTGGCATCTTTGTGATTGAGTATCTCGTTGTGAGTCTTGGGCTGTTTCTCAAAGAATTTATGAGCGGTGTCGAAGCGAACTTGATGACGGGTTGCTTTTGATTTTTCTGGCGGAATTTGAATCGCTCGCATGTTCAGCCATGCCACACCGAAGAGGTCGGCAATGACCCGCAGGCCACGATTACGCCAGTTATAGTGTGATTTACCCTGTTCGCGTGGTCGATGATTCACCGGCACCTGCGCGACTTTGCCACCCCGGGCCACGATCATTGGCCCCAGAAACCGGTGCCAACCTTCAAATAGTGGCAGGGTTGCCAAGACGGAAGCAGAAATCAGTCGCGTGGAACAGCCGGTGTCGATAATGGACTGCCCCAGAATGAAGTTACGCACACGGTTGGCCAAGCGGCTGACCCAGCGGGTGCGGCAGTTATCCTGCCGATTTTGCCGCCAGCCCAGCACGGCCTGCGCATGGCTTCGCTTGGCCTCTTGCCAAAGCTGGGGAATATCGGCCGGGTCGTTTTGGCCATCGGCATCAAGCGTGGCGTACCAATCACCTTTTGCAAAGGAAACTGCGGCAGCAAGTGCGGTTGACTGACCGGCCTGCCGAGCCAGAGAAATGCAACGAAATCGTGTGTCAATTGCTGCGAGTTGTGAAACAACGCTTGCCGTGTTGTCGCTTGAGCCATCGTCAACCACGATGATTTCTGTTGCAGGGGCCTCTGGCCAATTGGCCAGCATGGCCTGAATTTCAGGCAAAATGCGACATAGACCGGCCGCCTCGTTATGGGCAGGAATCAGGATCGAAAGCGACGTTTTTTGCGAAACTTCATGCCGGTTCATTCTGGCCACATCCAGTGTTGCCTGATTGCAAAACCTGTGGAGTCAATATAAAGAAATCGCCACCCGCGCCTATGTCATTTTGTATAAATCAGCCAACCGTTTAGCTTTCATCAAAACGATTTGTCGCCAAGCACATCGGCGGCTTATATTGTTTGTTATGGGAAACGAAATCTCGCAAAAAAAGTCGCGATACCTCATCAACCGACTGGCCAACTTCATTCATGCCGGGGTATTTGCTTCCCTGGCCGGTGTTGTGCTCGGTTATTTCGGGTCAATGCACTTTTTTCTCGATCTCTTCAGCCACTTTCGGCTGATCTACACTGTGGCTCTCGTTTTTGGAATTGTTCTGGCTTTCATTCAAAAGAAGAAATGGCTTGCTTGTTGCTGGGTGCTTGGCTTATTGATCAACGCCGCCGCGATTGCCCCGCTTTTCTGGGGTGGCAAAACCAGCCCAATGGCTGATGGCTTTCCCATCCGCGTGATGACGATCAATGTTTTGCGAAAAAACGAAGAAAAACAGGCGGCGGTGCAGTCCGTGATCAGCGCCAGGCCTGATATCGTCGTGGGGATTGAAACCGACAAACCCTGGGCCGATGCCTTTGAAGCAGCCCTGAAGGCAGATTACCCACACTTCAAAATCGCCGATCGCGCCGATAATTACGGCATTTTAATTTTCAGTCGCCACCCGATTGAAAAAGTCGAGGTTTTTGAAAGCCCAGTCGCCTATGTGCCCACCATCCGTGCCGTCATTCTGGTCGAAAAAAAGCCGGTGGTGGTTTATGGCATCCACACCTTCCCGCCTCTTTCGGAATTTAATGCCCTGAGCCTGCAAACCCAGCTTGGCGATGTGGCCAAACGTGTTCGGGCCGAGACCGGGCCGGTTATTCTGATGGGCGACCTGAACAGCACACCCTGGTCTTACTATTTTCGCACGTTTCTGGCCGAATCAGGGCTGACAGATTCCACTCGCGGCTTCGGCCCGCAAAGCAGTTGGCCTTCGAACCTGCCGAAAATTGGCATTCCGATTGATCATATTTTGACCACCCCTGGCACGAGCGTGCTTAAAAGGCAGGTTCTGGGCGATGTCGGCTCAGATCATCGCCCCGTGGTGGCTGATTTACTGGTTCCCAGGCAACCTTGAGGTTCGGCGAGAATTTTTTACGCCTTAGCCAAATCCCCGGCGTGCTTTTGAATCTTGCGCGCCGCTTCGGCGATCTGATCCATGTCTGACTTTGGCCCCAGAAGCATATTCTGGGTAAGCCACACACCCTCGCCACAAAGCCGGTCGTTGGCTGGGCGATGGCTGTTGCGCTCATACCAGTCGTTCAGGTGCTTTTCGCCATAAATTCGCAGAAAGCCGCGATTGGTTTTGGCCACTTTCAGAAAATGCTCTTTATTCAGCGGGCCATAGCCTGTTGAGGCTGGAATTCCCTCGGCACTGAGGGCTTTCAGGAAGCCCTCTCGCGAAAGGCCGCCAAAGGCTTCCGCGTTATAGCGAAACATGTAAAGGTGATAGGCATTTCGTGTGGTGCCTTCATACATTCTGGCGGGTGTGATACCCGGAATCTGGCGTAGTTGGTCGCTCAGATAGGCTGCATTGGTTTCACGAGTCTGGGCCTGCTTGTCCAGCCGTTCCATCTGGGCCAGCAGAATAGCCGATTGAAATTCAGTCAGTCGCAAATTGGCCCCGTTGCGGCCATAGCCGCTGATGCCCGAGCCCGGCCTGGCTCGGCCATTATTGTGGAAGCTGCGTGCTTCTTCATAAAGATCTTTGTTGTTTGTAAGGATAGCGCCGCCTTCGCCGGCATTCAGATTTTTTGAGGCCTGGAAGCTGAAGCAGCCCATATCGCCGATAGAACTGACGGGCTGCCCTTGCCACTCTGCCAGCGGCGACTGGCAGGCGTCTTCAATCACTCTCAGCTTTTTCTCTTTGGCAATCTTGCCAATGGCGTCCATATCAGCCACCGAACCACCCAGATGCACGGGCATAAGCACTGCCGTGGCTGGCGTGATCAGCGCATCAATCGATTTGGGGTCAATTTGAAAAGTCTCAATATCCGTATCTGAAAAGACTGGCAGGGCATGGTGCAAAAGCACGGAATTGACTGTGGCTGCGAAGGTGTAGGGCGGGACAATCACTTCATCGCCAGGGCCAATATCCAAGGCGGCGAGTGCGGTGATCAGGGCACTGGTACCATTGGCTGTGGCAAGGCAGTGACTGGCCTTCATGCGGCGGGCCCATTCCGCCTCAAACTTCGGGGTGACCGGGCCTGAAAGCCTGTTCCAAAGGCCTGACTTGAGCACATCAGTGATCATTCGCACATCGTTTTCGCCAATGATGGGCCAGTGAGTCCAGCCTGTGCCCCGTGCCCGAACGGGCTTGCCACCCAGCATTGCCGGCTTGGCTTCTTCCGCCGCTTTGGAATGCCCGGAACTGATGGCAGCGGCCGTGGAAACGATGATTTTTGAGACAGATCGGCGTGAAACTGGCGTTTTCATGTTTTTTCACCGGGTCAAGTTGGCTTGGATAAGTGAGTGGTCTATCTATGCAGAATCTACAAGCAGTCATTTCGTGTCAAGATCGTTAAAATCGTACCAGATTTTTTCTGAACTCAGGAGCGAGTCGATTTTAATGAAGGCAGGTTGCAGATATTAACTTGAGATATTTCGATTAATGTCATTATTAATTTCTTTAAATGATTCTTGTGAATCTGAATTGAAATGCATGATTTCCAGTGAAATCAATTCAAAATGGTAAAATGAAAAATGAAAACCGATTCAACAAACCCGAATTCCAGTTATTTTCATCGTCAGCAAAACTGGTCAGGCCAGTTTCGGCGTATTCTCCTGAATGATATTAACAAAGAGTCGAGGGATGACTTGCGAGTGCTTGCCGAATGCTGGATGAAAATTGCAATTTACGATTTTGAAATGCTTGGCCTGAATTGCGAAAAACCGGCTGATTTTGATTTCAGCCAGGATCCAGGGCTATTCTCCCGTTGGCAAACTGGCCGTGAAATTGTGGCCAGGCATCGGGCGAATCAATATGCAAATTCAATGGATGCGCTTTATGATGCCATCATGCTCCAGCGCGTGGTGATTCACTTCCTTTCACCGGAGCCACTGCGGCTTCGGGCCGAAAGTATCAGGACGCGATTTCAGGCACTGGTCGGCAGCGAACTTTTTGACCGCTATTTTCCTGACTATCAGGTGGATGCGGGTATCTCTACGGATAATCTTCGGGCCGAGCTTGATTTTATCCTGGCTGAGACAATGTATGTTTATATGATAACACCGCTTCGCCCTCTTTCACGTGGCAGGCTGCTGGCTTACTGCCTGCGGCCATTTTTGCTGATTTCGATTGCCATGATCTTCACAAGCTGTGTCATGGCTTATGTTGAGAAACGATTTGACCAGTTTGCCACACTGGCCATGATACCGGTTTTTGGGGCGATGGGTGCGATGATCAGCCTGCAACAGCGAGTTGAAAACCTGCCAAACCGTGGTGATGCTGTGCGTAATATCATGGCCCTGGAAAGTGGCCGGGAAACGCTGTGGACAACTTCGATCGCCGGCGCGATTTTTGGCGTGATACTCAATTTGATTTATGCAGGGCGAATTATTGAAGGCAATCTTTTCCCTTCGTTTCAATATCTTTTTGAAGCGAAATACAATTCTGGGTCGGGTGGTGTTCTGGCCGATATTTCCAAAATGCTGATCTGGGCGTTTATCGCCGGATTTGCCGAACGACTGGTGCCCGACACCATCACACGGCTAACCCAGGTGCTTCGGAATGATCATTTTGATCAGCAGCAGAGGCGCCCGCTGAGTGGAAAGTATGACGACCTGGATTATCGGCCCGGAACGCGTCAGGATACTGCTGGTTCAGGTTATCTGGTGGCTCTTGGAAAATCGCCAGGCAAGAATTTTGTCGGAAATATTGATGCAAAGCAAGATTCACCCACGGCTCCCGAACCTGATGCAAACATGAACTGATTGTTGTATAGTTGTGTAGAACCAGCTGACCGGCTGTAATGAAAGTTCATTACGGCCGGTTTTGCATTCATCGGGCCGAGGGTTGGTATTATGAGCAGGCATTTTCGCACGATTTCAAATGCAATTGTATTTGCTGGTCTGGTGATTTTCCTGTCGCCAGTTGGTTTATCGAAGCTTGCTGCGGCTGATCCTGTTAAAGTCATTTGCCTTGGCGATTCCATCACTAAAGGTGTTCGGCCTGGGGTGAGTGCATCACAAACATTTGCATTTCTGCTGGCAGAGAAGGCAAAGGCTGAAAAACGGCCTGTTGAAGTGGTTAATGTCGGTATTGGTGGTGAACGAACCGACCAGGCCCTGATGCGCCTTGAAACGGATGTGATAGCCAAAAAGCCAGATATTGTTACTGTCATGTATGGGGCCAACGATAGCTATGTTGACCCGGGTAAAACCGGCCCAAGACTAACGGAAATGCAATTTCGTGAAAACCTGGTTAAAATGATCGAACGGCTTCAAGAGAAGAAGATTCGTGTGATTTTAATGACTGAGCCACGCTGGGGCGTGGCTGCCAAAAGTAATGGTTTGGGTGAACACCCAAACCTTCGCATGGAACCTTTTTTGCAGGCCATTCGTGATGTGGCGGAAATGAAAGCGATGCCTTTGGTTGATCATTACAGGATTTGGACAGAATTTGAAAAATCGGGAAAATCTATTGGTGAAATTACGACCGACCAGCTTCACCCCAACCCGGCCGGCCACAGGCTTCTGGCCGAATCCATCTGGCCAGTCTTATCGAAACTGATGGAATCCCAAAAAATTAAATAGCGATAGAATTTTACAAGTTGTATTTCTAAAAAACCGGATGCTAACTGCTTCTTAGAAATTCACTTGGGAATTCAAAGAAGCAGAGCAAAAGCCGGTTGATATTTGCTTCAGTCAGAATTGATAGATTTCAATTCACCTGAATTGGTTTAACTGGTGGGCCAGCGGTAGCTGGACCAGGGTCATTTACTGGTGGAGCAGGCGTATTCGCTGGAATGGCTGGTGGTTTATTACCACCACAGCCGCTGAAGCTGCTAAATACTAGTGATATGCTAAACAGGCTTAGCACACGAGTCGTGATTTGCTTCATAGTACTGAAGGCCTCCCTGAAAATCGTGGAAGTGTGTTATTGATCCGTTTAATATGAATCGGCACTGATGACTTCTCCACCGGCCATACTTCCCAGAGCACGCCAGGTTGAGACATTTACCGAATCCTTCATAAATTTCACGCTGCCATCTCCAAAAAGGACGTTTACTCCACCCGGGTGCCGGCTTCGGGCAGCATTCCAAGCCACAGCACCACCCGTACATGGAGGCACGTTGGGTGCCCTTCCAAAAGCGCACCATGGCCGGCCCTGAGCATCACCACCCATCTGGTCCGGTACTTTTGAGTTAGGAGTGGTGTAGGTGTGAAACATAGTGCAGTTGTAATCATCATTGAAGATGTCGCCCCGATGGTCATAAATACCCCCAGCGGCGTTGTATCCCATGATCACCTCACCAACCAGCAATGTATTGCTTGTTCCATCGGTGAAATCCCTAAGATTTGTTGCGACGTTACCCCGAAACGGTGATGGCAAAAAGAAATTTCCGTTAGTGGTGCCCTGCTGTGCTAATGGCCCGTTATTGTAAGGGTCACCACCTGCGGCGCCCCGGCCCGTTTCATTCTGATAAAAGCCGGTGTTGCCCCAATTGGCGGCCATGCTCCCCTTGCCTCGCGGGTAAGGCGTATCAGGTTCCTGAACAGAGGGTTGGTCGCTTGGGCAGGTGAATACAGCCATTGGCAGGCGAATTACTGTAGTGTTGGGTGGTTCATAAAATTGCCAGTTGAAGTTAATCGCCGTGAAAACATTGCCTTGCTCAATAAAGGGCAAAACGCTGAAGGCCCAGGTTCGTCGCTGGCCACGCTGAGGGGTGTAGGAATAACCTATTCCCATTCGACCGATCGGGAAAGTTCCCTGAGAATCATGATAGTTGTGCAAGGCCAGCCCCATTTGCTTGAAATTATTTACGCACTGGGCTCTTCGGGCTGCCTCTCTGGCCGATTGTACGGCTGGTAACAATAATGAAATCAGAACTGCAATGATTGCAATCACAACCAGCAATTCGATTAATGTAAAGCCGTTTCGGGCTATGAGAAAACCTCTGGATCGCCGCATGTTTCACCTCCGGTCAGTTGAAAATGTTCGCCTTTGAGAAAATCAGATTAGATTATATGCCCACCAAAAGGCAAATGCTGAAATCATCAAGCTTAAGCCTCTAAGAGCTTATTACATGAGTGACTTCAAGTTACTATTGCTTGATTTGGAAGAGGGCAACCTGAAGAAAAAATTCCCACCAAATTAAAGAGAATCATTTGATAACCGACTACTCAGGCCATTGAAACAATGACTTTAAGTAGTCAGTATTTAAGATTGGCGGTTGGTTTTCCTCAGATATAATAATATTATCAGAGGTCTATGACATGTCAACCAAAAAATTCAAGAGTCGAACTTTCGTTAATGATTCTTGGGTCATTTATGTGGAAGCATGTTTTCCCAGCAAAAGATGTGTGTGATGATTAATTTTATTGAGAGATACGAATCTATGGATATAATATTTTGAACTAGATTTTGGCTCAGCAAATAAGAAATTAAAGAGGTTTTGAGAAAATGGATCTTGAACTGAAAGGTCACTCGGCATTAATCACGGGAGGGGCCAGCGGTATTGGGCTGGCCACTGCTGAAGCATTCTGTCGAGAAGGGTGTGCGGCTGTTTTATGGGACAATTCACCCAGGGTGGCAGAAGTTGCCCAGGCTTTGAGTGATAAATATGAACTTGCTGTGACAGGCAGGCTGGTCGATATCACTGATGCGGAAGCCCTGAATAATGCCGCAGGCGAAGCCTTTGGCGGAAATAGCGGAATAGAACATATTGTTCACTGTGCTGCAATTGGCTCGGGCAAGTTTGGCTTTCCGTTCACGAACCTGGTTCCGGCCGACTGGCCCAAGTCGCTTGAAGTGAACATCATGGGCATGGTGAATGTGGCCCATGCCATTACTCAATATCTTTTGAAAAAGCAGCGTGGCAGCTTTGTTTTTCTTGCATCGGTGGCCGGCCAGATTGGCTCGCAGACCGACCCGCCTTATTCGGCAGCCAAAGCCGCCAATATCAATTTTGCCCAGTGTATGGCCAAAGATCTGGCCCCTCATGGTGTTAGGGTGAATACAGTTTGCCCGGGAATGGTTAAAACGCCGCTCAATCGTTCGGTCTGGCAGTCGTGGTATCACCAGACACCCGAAAACGAGCGGTTGAGCTATGAAGAGTGGACTGACCGGAAAATAAAAACGGTGGTGCCTCTGGGCCGATGGCAAACGCCTGAAGATATCGCAGCGATGATCGTTTTTCTGTCATCAGCCCGTGCAGCTCAGATCACAGGGCAAACCATCAATGTGGATGGCGGATTTGTAATGCACTGGTAGTTTCAATGGGGAAAAGAAAAAAGCATTCGGCAAAACGCCGAAGGCTTTTTCGATTTGATTCTGAAGTTAAACAGGTTCAGCCACCAGGGCGTTCCTTGTAGAACAGCGGCCATGGGAATGGACCGGGGCCAGTGACAAGCGGGTCGAGGTCATAGACGGGTACATAGGCACCTGACTGGTAATAATATTTGACAGGGCGGAATGGCTCTTTCAGCCCCGAGATCCATCGCTGAAAGCCCAGAGCGGGAGCTTTATCGGGTGTGATGGTATCGATGCCGGGGGCGCCACGGAAGTAGGGCTTCATGGTGCGAGAGGGCGAAGCTTCCCAGAACTGGCCATAAAGGCCGCCGTGTTTCCAGTCGTTAGGGCGACGGCCATCGGGCCTGTCGTCGTATTTCGTGCCATAAAAATTATCGCGGTAAGGGTCGTGAGGCAGCGGCCGATGAAACGGCTGAAGCCGGGTGAACATGCCATTGCGCTCATGCACATCCACAACGCGTGGCAGGGGGTCAACCTGTGCCCTGGCCTGCCCTGCCAGCATCACTATGCCGAATAAACCAAGGCTGATTCGGCTGAACGGAAAACTCAATCGACCTGACATCAGGACCTCCTGTCCAGCATTCTGAATTCCGGGAATGAATTGCAATTCAACCGGCCATTCACAGACTTAATTCTTTTATCGTATTTTTCAGCTTCTTAAAGCGACAAAAAGCAGAATACCGCTGAAAAATTTCAGCGGTATTCCATTCATGATCTGAACGGCCGGCCTTCCGGACTCAGTTATTTTCTTTTGCCTGGGTCGGAGCCGGGGCAGCCGGTGCAGGTGCCACTGGCTTCACAGCCGGAGCAGCACTGCGAGGTGCAGGCGGCGGAACCGGAGCACTGGCCCGGGGAGCGACGAAGTCGGCCGGAGCAGTGGCTTTGTCGGTTGCGAATCCGGCAGTGCTTTGCGGCATCGAGCCGAAGCCAGGCTGCATCGCCTGATCAAGATATGGAGGGAAGGCGAAGAAGTCGCGTGGTGAACGGACAGGGTTAACCCACTGCACATAGCCAGGTGTCAGGGGAACCGGACCGCCAGGCCCCACGAACCACTTGACTTTCGGGTGACCCATGCCGAGCAGGCCGGCGAGTTTCGAGCCAAGACCAGGGTGCCCGGCACCATTGCCCATGCCGGGATGACCAGCACCAAGACCATTGCCGCATGCAGGATCGGAGCAACCAGGGTTACCGCAACCATTGCCACCTCTGCCACCGTGGCCAGCAAAAAGACCATTGCCACAGCCAGGATTGGTGCAACCCGGTGTGCCACAGCCAGCACCATATCCACCATTGCCAAGATTGCCCTTACCACCGAAAAGACCTTTGAGCATACCGCTGCAGGCGGGGTCGCCGCAGCGTGTGCCACCGCAACCACCATTAGCACATGGCGATTGGCCTGAGGGTGACTGAGCGGAAGGGGCACTCTGGGGTGAAGCCTTGGAGAGGCCTGAACCACCATTGCCATGCAGACCGTCGAACAACGCATGACCAGCACCATTGCCGCCAGCACCAGCTCCATTACCGCCATTGCCATGCAGGCCATTGAACAGGCCGTGACCATTGCCATTGCCGTTATTGACAATAACAGGCTGGCCATTGTTATTACCGTGACCTTTAAACAGGCCAATACCACCGCAATTGCTGCAGGTGCCCAAGCCACCCGTGCCAGCGGCAGCACCACATCCGGCGCATTGGCCTGTGCCGCCACAGTTTGAGCAGAGGCTGTTTAAAGCATTACTGGCCATACCCTTCAGGCCAGCAACCTTGCCGGCGATGTGGCCAAGGGTGTCCTTGGTGTAGTGACCACCAGGAATGGCTGGTGCATAGTAGGGAGCACCAGTATTGAGGTCGATCGCGTCAACCGTTTCGGGAATGATGTGGTGCTTTTCACCCGCCTGAATTGACAGGCCAAACCCAACGGCGATAACTGCGGCAAGAGCCGTGAGACGCCTTAATCCGAAGATCATGGCAATATCCTTCTTTTGCTGACTTGCCCATTTTGGAATCGTCCTGATCCCGCAATAGGGCATACATCCGTGTCAGTCGGCTCCCTCCGCGTTATCCTCAACGCAACAGGGCAGTCAAATCCATTTGTTTCTTCACAGGACTGTGCCGAAGGCCGGAGTTCTGCCAGAATTTCTCATCCGAGAATTTGGACAGAGTACAAAGACCCCACAATCCATATGGCAATTGATCGGACAGAGAAGCAAAAAAATTTGGTTAATTTCGCAAAACCTGAGAAAAATCTATGTTTAGGCAGTTTGGTGGATTTAGGTGTTTTGGTGAGCTGGGTTATTGAGCATTTTCATGTAGAATGCGTTTCAGTTCAGCCAGAGTACGGGGGTCGTGAGTACAAAAGTGGTTCTGGCCGTGAATCACGAGGCTACTGGCCGCATTTTCGATATAGCTGCTTGAGTAAGGCACAAGCAGATCTGTGGTGTGTGGCAGTGGAAGGATAGGTGTGGCATTGGCCTGAATATTGTGCGAAACCACATCAGGTTCCTGCCTTAGGTTATTAGTTGCCTCTAAGAGCGGGCTTTCCGGGCTTTGGTTGTCAATGGATGATGGCACCCGGGTTTGATACCAGGGGGTAAATGCCTCGACTCCGTTTAGGCCGACAATCTCATTGTAAAATTGCTGCAAGAGCACTCTGCGTGGCAGGATGCGAGAAAGCGCCCTGGCTTCAATCTGGTCGGCCAGTCGGCTGCCGCGCATGGTTCCAGCCAAAAAAATTACTCTTTTGAATTCCGGAACTGGTTCAAAAAAGATGGCTTCACTGGCCACAGCACGTATTTCGTCTGACATGGCCAATTGACCCCATGGCCGGGTGAACAACACTTTTTCATATTGATCGTCGGAGTGGCTCGTTAAAATCCTTGCAATCGGCCCACCCAGACTGTGACCCAGCACAACCGATTTATCCCATGACGAGTCAGTGTGGCCGGGGTCGTAATAATCACGCATCTGCCGGAACGCCTTGCGAATGACGTTGCCGTCCTGAAGAATGGTGTCGCCCGTTGTGTAATAGACAATCATGGGCTGATATTCTTTGCGCAAAACCGGGTCGGCATGCACGCTGTTGACGATATCGGCCATAATTCGCGGGCTACAGCCCATGCCGTGAATCAGTACCAGAGGAATTCGCCCTGCCCTGTGCAGATGCACCAGTGTGACGCCCTCTTCAGCGGTCAAACTCGCCGGATCAAAAAGCCCTTGCCGGGCTTTATCTCGGTAACCACTGTGCGATAAAAGGTGAATGACCGGCGTTGTCAGGTCTCGGGCGATTGGCCATGCGATTCGGCCGAGCATGACCTGATCCGTTTCGAGCGGGTCGCTGAGAATAATTCTAATGCCTTGCCCTGCCGCGGGCTCTACCGGGCTCGTTCTCTCGGCAATGGCGGTCACAGCAAACTTCCAGTGAGGGGGGTAGAACTCTTCTGGAATGATCTTTTCCCGCTCCCTTGGCCCCCTATATGCCACCAGTGGCACACCAAGCCCGCTCTCTCGCAAAGGCTCGCGCACCATTAGTGTCTGAAAATCTTCAGGGAACCAGAGTTCGTCTAAATCCAGATTTTCTATAAATCCTTGTTCTGAATCGATTTCCACACCCAGGGCCGCAAGGTTTGCCTGTGCTTCTGTTGCCGATCGACCATTCCCGAAACCGACTGACCGCAGAAGGCCCCGAAGAGATTTATTGTATAAAGTCTTGATTTGGCAACCATTTACGCAGGATTCTGAACAGCCGTTATCCGATTCAGCGATGGCCAAAGTATTGATTAATGCCTCGCGATAGAGATTTGCAGCGTTCCGGCTATGAAAAAAACAGGCCAGTTCCGCTTCGATCAGGTTTTTCCTGACATCTGAAAGCGTCTGAGCCTGATCCATTTCAGGAGTTTCAATCGAAGATCCAAAATCCTTATGATGAATAGAGTTATTAAAAACGGCCTGAGGTCTGGTTAAGATTTTTGGCTCGAACAGACAGCCAGTCATGCCAAATATCATAAAACTATTGAAAATAATGATATAGATCAGTTTTTCAGGCTGACACATGAATTGGGCTTTACAGCCTGAGAACATCGGTTGGCATCCTGTCCGACATGATCCATCCTATCGACACAAAAGTGTTTATCGTCAAAATCAATCGAATGGTTAAAATTCATTCAACAAGGAAAATCTGAAGTGATTGATAAAACTGATCGGTTTTTCCCATATCCTGAAATTCCTTTGAAATGCCGGATCTTGACCGCTGGGCAGATACGAGATAATATCTATTGTCCACTTTGGGAGAGATGGCTGAGTGGTC
>JBJTRR010000094.1:0-9344 GCA_046076185.1 bacterium
CAAAGGCTACGAAGTTCATCTTTACGAGGCCATACCCAGATGAGGTGTAATTGAAATGACGTCTGAAAATATGTTTCTGAAAGAACATCAATTGATGAGCCGCCGCTATTTTCAGCGGCTGGGTTTATCGCTAGCCGGTTATGGCATTTTTCAAAATGAGAAAATACAGGCCGCTCAAAGCCGAAAGGCCATTTCACCTGACCCCAGAAAGGCTGGTGCAATTGCCGACCCTTATTTCACGCCGCCCGGGGCATTTCAAGATGTTTCTAGGGGTAATCCGGTACCACACAAGTTGCCCCGTGAAAAATGGGCTGAAGCGGGTTTAACGAGAGATTCATGGCGGCTGGAAGTGATTTCAGACCCTGAAAACCCGGCAAGGCTGCTTAATGAAAGATCGCTTGTAAAACAAAATGCAATTGATTTTACCGAACTGATGAAAATTGCCGAAACAAAAGCGGTGAAATTCGCCAAGGTGATGACATGCCTGAATATGGGCTGCCCGCTGGGAATGGGGCTTTGGGAAGGTGTGCCGCTGCGTGAAATTGTCTGGATGACGCGGCCGCGTGAAAATCTCAGGCGGGTCTTTTTCCACGGATTTCATAACAACGATGCAAAACAGCTTTTTCAAAGCTCGTTGCCGATTGGTCGGGTACTGGAAGATCCAGCAGGCCTGCCGCCGGTGATTTTGTGTTACAAATTAAATGGCCAGTGGCTTGATATTGTGCGTGGTGGGCCTGTGCGCATGGTTGTGCCGGAAGCTTATGGATTTAAATCCATCAAATGGCTTAATCAAATTGTATTAACCAACCTGCCACATGCCAACGACACTTACGCCAACCAGAATAATGATATCGACAGCCCCTTAAAGACCTTTGCGGCAAGCCTGCAGGTGCCTGTTGAAATGAAATCGGGCGAGATGATACCGGTTTCTGGCTATGCGCAGGTGGGTGTCTCGGGCCTGAAAAAAGTGCAGGTGGCCATTGACCCGGCTGACAGAAAATGGCCTGACGACGACCCTTATTTCAAATCAGCCAGTTGGCTTGATGCCGAGATATTGCCACCGCCCGAAAAATGGAATGTTCTGGAAACGGATGTGCTATTGTCATCGACATTCGGGTTCTCAGCAAAAGGCCGGCCCCAGATGTGGCCAATGAAGCTGACGAATGCCCACTGGGCGGCTGTCATTCCGCCACAAAAGCCAGGCGAATATCATTTTCGATGTCGCACTATCGATGAGAACGACCTGGCCCAGCCCATGCCCAGGCCATTTCGTAAATCAGGCCATGCCGCCATTGAAACTCTTTCCATTCGCATTGTCGCATGAATTTCAGGAGTCCCCTCAAGATGATTTCGCTTAAATTCAATTTGCTGAGAAAATACAAAATGGTATTTCTTTCAGTATGCGTCTTATTTCATTTGGCTTCTGTATTTGCGCAGGAAAAGAAGCCGGTCAGAGCTGCCTGGCAATATGATGCAGGCGGCATTAAAGTGCCGGCAGCAAGTGCCGACGAACCAAAAATTGCATTTGGCCCTGAATCTGTAAAATCGGCAGTGAAATATCTGGATGACGGAGCCCTTTCCTGGACACGCGGCCGCAAGTGTATCGCCTGCCATTCGACAGGGGTTTATCTGGCCGAGCGAACCGCCCTGACAAAGCTATTTGGCCGGCCGCAGAAGGAAGTTTACGACATTTTTGCTACGACGGTGCCCGATTCCGTGCCCGAGCCGCAGATGCGTGAAGGCAGAATGATGTATGCCGATGTGATTTTCGCGGTGTGGCGAACGCTGGGCCTGGCGCAGTGGGATAAATTTGTGACTGGCAAATTATCGCCCGAGACCGAAAAATCGATTAAAGACCTGCTTATGCGGCAGTCGGATGATGGGCTTTGGACTACGACAACCAAGGTTGAAATTCCTTACATACGCACAGATTATGAATTCGGTGTGCAGGCACTGCGAGCCATGGTGGCAGCGCCGGGATGGCTTGAGAAAAACACTGACGCCGAGCTGAAGAAACGGGTTGAGAAATTGAAATTGGCACTGAAAAACACCAGGCCGGCTAATGATTTTGAGAGGGTTCAGCGGTTGCAGCTCTTTGCAATTATGCCCGAGCTTGTTTCAAAAGAAGAAATGGCCGCGGCAAATGCAATTCTAACTCAATTGCAAAAGCCTGATGGAGGATGGTCCACACGAAGTTTCAGCAAAACGCCTGACTGGGGCCCGAACATTACGCCCGACAATATCAAGATGATTGATAGCGAGCCGGATGCAGCCGACCCCGCGAGCGACCCATTTATGACAGCCTTTGCCGTGGTTTCTCTGCGAGAGAGCGGCACACCGGCGGATGACCCTCGGATTGTGAAAGCCATTGCCTGGCTTAAATCAAATCAGCGTGAAACCGGCCGGTGGTGGATGAAGTCGCTTTATAAAAATACGCAGCATTACATCACTTACATTTCAACGGCGCAGGTGCTGCGGGCGTTGGCTCTCTGCAACGAATTGCCGGTTAATCCATAAATGTAACGGAAATACAACGGAGATAAAAACGCATGCAGGTTTCTCTGGCGGGCAAGGTGGCAATTGTCACAGGTGCGGCATCTGGCATCGGTCTGGCGATTGTCAAACAGTATCTGGCTTCAGGCATTTCAGGGCTTGTGGCCGTTGATCTGGCCGCAGACATGCCTTCGACACTTGCAGGTGTTGATCATGGTGGCCGATTGGATTATGTCGGCGGCGATGTCGGCACGGATGACACAGCCAGACGCTTCACCCAGGCTGCACTGGCGAAATATGGCCGGATTGACATTCTGGTGAACAATGCCGGGATCAATGTGGTGAAGGCATTGCACCTGCACTCGCCTGAGGAGTGGGACCTGGTGATGAACACGAATGTCAAGGCGATGTATTTCGCCGGCAGGCATGTTTTGCCGGTGATGATGTCTCAGAAGACAGGTGTCGTTCTGAACACAGGCTCAATTTCTGGCGAGACGGGCATTCCAACGCAGGGTGCCTATGGGCCTTCAAAAGGGGCTGTGCATGAGATGACCCGGCAACTTGCCATTGAGTATGCCCCACATGGCATTCGTGTGAATGCGATTGGTTGCGGCACGATTGACACGCCACTGGTTTCGCGGTCGGCGGTCGAGTCGGGCGACCCCGGGGCCTTCATGGCCATGCTCAAAGATAATCACCCGATCGGGCGGATTGCCTCGGCCGAGGAAGTTGCCTGTTTCTTCACCTATATGGCCAGCGATCTGGCGAGTTTCTTCACCGGTGCCGTTTTGATGATGGATGGAGGCTATTCGGCAAAATGAGTGTAACATGTTATGAATAAATGGCTTGCGTGGTTTCAGGGTTATTCCCGAATTGTCGTGGGTGGCAAGATCGATTCGGTTTGACACAATAAAACGACATTGTGTTGCCACCGGCAAACAAAAATACGATAATAGAGTTAGACAATCAGGGCATGCCCCTGACCCCGCCGATTGCCCGCCTTGTGAATCTGGACCAGACCGATGGATAAACGACCATTGCGCATGATAAACCGATTTTGCCGGTGGGCGGGTGTTTTTTGTCTGGCCGTTTTGCATGGTTTATCAGGTGTCAGGGCTACGGAGGTGGCGGATCGTGTCAGTTTTTCTAACGACGTGATTCCGGTGCTGACTAAATCGGGCTGCAACATGGGCGTGTGCCATGCCAAGGCCAATGGTGGCCAGAAGGGGTTTCAGCTTTCTTTGCTGGGGTTTGAACCGGCCGATGATTTTGACAGCCTGGTGAAGGAAGGGCGGGGTCGGCGTGTTTCGCTGGTTCAGCCGGGGCAGAGCCTGGTTCTGTTGAAGGGTTCGGGACAGGTTCAGCACGGCGGTGGAGTGAGACTGGCGAAAGAGTCGCCGGGTTATTCGACAATTCTGCGATGGATTGAGCAGGGTGCCCCGATGGACGAGCCGGGCGGGCCCGCGTTGGCCAGGCTTGAACTTGAGCCGCAGAAAAGCTTTCTGCAGCGTGGGCAGAAGCAGCAATTGAAGCTGACGGCCGTTTACAGCGACGGTCGCAAGAGGGACGTGACTGGCCAGGCCCTTTTTGAGTCAAACGACCGTGCCATGGCCGAAGTTTCTGACAGTGGTCTTGTCTCAATTGCCGATATTCCAGGCAAAGTGGCCGTGATGGTGCGATATCAGGGCCGGGTGGCTGTTTTTAATGCAGCGGTGCCGCTGGGCGCCCGGGTGGACAGCCTGCCGGCGGAGAAGAATTTTATTGACGAGGCGGTTTTTGCAAATTTGAAGGAGCTTGGCATTCCGCCTTCGCCGGTGTGCGACGATTCCACATTTCTGCGACGTGTTACACTTGACATTGCCGGCCGCCTGCCGACGCACGACGAAACCAAGGCCTTTCTGGCCGACCAAAGCGTCAATCGCCGGGAAAAGAAGGTTGACAACCTGCTACGTAGCCCGGATTATGCTGACTTTTTCGCTGCCAAATGGACGGCCGTGCTGAAAAACCGCCGCGACGATGCCAGCGATATTGTTTCGAACTTTGCCTTTCATGCCTGGGTACGCGACAGCATCCTGGCCAACAAGCCTTATGACCAGTTTGTTCGGGAACTGCTGGCAGCCACGGGCACGGTGATTGGTAACCCGCCGGTGGCCTGGTATAAGCGGGTGAAAGAGCCCAAGAACCAGATTGAGGATGTGGCCCAGCTTTTTCTGGGTGTGCGCATGCAATGTGCCCAGTGCCACCATCACCCGTTTGAGCGATGGAGCCAGGACGATTATTACTCGCTGGCTGCTTTTTTTGCGCAGGTGGGCCGCAAGCCTTCCGGCACCCGGGGCGAGGATTTGATCTTCCACAAGCGTGGCATGGCCACAGCCACAAATATCAAGAGCGGCGTGGCCCTGAAACCGGCGGCACTGGGCGATGAAGTGCCTTCGATTGCAGCCGACGAAGACCCCCGGCTGAAGCTGGCTGACTGGATGAAGTCGCCTTCGAATCCTTTTTTTGCCCGGGCCCTGGTGAATCGCTACTGGAAGCATTTCTTTCAGCGGGGGCTGATCGAGCCTGAAGACGACATTCGCGACTCGAATCCGCCTTCCAACCCCGAGCTACTGGCCGCTCTTGAGCAGCACTTTATCAGAAGCGGCTTCGACCTTCGCGACTTGGTGCGAGTGATCGTGCTGTCAAACGCTTATCAGCTCAGCTCGGCGACGAACAAGGACAATCAGGGAGACCGGCAGAATTATTCGCGATATTATCCGCGGCGGTTACCTGCTGAAGTTCTGCTTGATTCTATCGATCAGCTTGCCGCCACGCAGACAGACTTCGCCAATCTGCCGCCAGGCACCCGGGCGGTGGCCCTGCCTGACAACAGCTATAACAGGGCCTCGCCGTTTCTGCGGGTCTTTGGCCGGCCTGAGGGCGAGAGTGTCTGCGAATGCGAGCGAGTACAGTCGTCAAGCCTGGCCCAGAGCCTGCACCTGATTAATGCTGGTGACATCAAGCAGAAGCTGGCTAGCCCCACGGGGCGTGCCCAGAAGCTGGCGACAGAAAAATCGCCGGACGAATCCAAGATGCGAGAGCTTTATCTGGTGGCATTTGCCCGCGAGCCCAGGCCCGACGAGCTGAAGGCGGCGATGGAATATTTGTCAGAGAAGCGAACAGACGCCGAGGGGCGGCCGATTGATACGCAGAAGGCTGCCCGCGAGAATTTTCAGGACCTTATCTGGGCCCTTTTGAACACCAAAGAGTTTCTCTTTAACCACTAGGACCGGCTATGGCAGCAATCTTCCACAAAACATCCCGATTTCTGGCGTTGGGCGTGCTCTTTCTGGGCTTTGCCGCAGGCTTGCCAGCCCAGTCTGTCGGCCTGCCGGCACCCCGCCTGCTGACCACCACACCCATTGGCGGCAAGGTGGGCACAGACCTGGAAATTAGCATTACTGGCGATTTTCTGGACGATGCCGGCGAGCTGATCTTTTCTGACTCGCGAATTAAGGCCACGCCGAAGAAGGACAGCGAGGGGAAGGTTGTTCCTGACAAATATCAGGTGAAGATTGACAAAGCCTGTCCGCCGGGGCTTTACGAAGCCCGGGTGATTACACGGCTGGGCATTTCGTCGTCGCGTGTGTTTGTCGTGGGCACGCTTGATGAAGTGCTGGAAACCAAGCCCAATAACACGCTGGCTTCGGCGATTGAAGTGCCAATAAACTCTGTGTGCAATGGCACTGTGGCTGACCGGGCGATTGATTATCTTGCGTTTCAGGCGAAAAAAGGCCAGAGGGTTGTTGTGGACTGTGCCACCCGGGGAATTGATTCCAAGCTGAACGCCACCGTGATTATCGGCGACGAAGCCGGGCGAGACCTGCTGGTTGAGCGGCGTGGTGGTGTTCTTGATTTCACGGCCCCGAAAGATGGCAAATACACCGTTAAAATTCATGAATTGACATTCAAGGGTGGCCCGGCATTTTATTACCGGCTTGGCCTGTGGGAGCAAAAGCCGGGCATGCCGATTGAGCGACAGGCCGAGACAAGGGCCGTGAATGCGTTTTCGTGGCCGCCGGCGGGGCTGGCGAAATTAGCGGCCTTAGCCGAAGTCGAGCCGAACCAGCCTGCCGGAAAAATACAGAAGATTTCGCTCCCGGCAGATATCAGCGGCTCGTTTTACCCGGCAGCTGATGTTGATATCTATGAATTTCAGGCGAAGAAGGGTGAAGTCTGGTGGGTTGAGCTGGCATCCGAGCGGCTTGGCCGGCCGACAGATGCTTCGGCCCTGGTGCAGCAGGTGGTGAAGTCGGCTGAGGTCGAAAAGCTGGTGGATGTGCTGGAACTGACGGATATTCCAAGCCCCGTCAAGGTCTCTAGCAATGGCTATGCTTATGATGGCCCGCCCTATAATTCAGGAACGTCAGACTTTATCGGCAAGCTGGAAATTAAAGAAGACGGTGTTTACCGATTACAGATGACAGACCTTTTTGGAGGTACAAGAAGCGACCCGGCCAATTGCTACCGGCTTGTGATTCGCAAGCCCGAGCCCGACTTTGCGCTGGTGTCGTGGGCGATTCATATGGAATTGCGAAACGGCGACCGCAATGCCCTTTCGAAGCCGATTGCCTTGCGTGGCGGTTCGACGATGGCCCTGGAAGTGGTGGCCCTGCGGCGCGACGGTTTTGATGGCGAAATTAATCTGGCCATGACCAACCTGCCCAAAGGCGTGCGTGCCACGGGGCTGCGGATACCGGCGGGCAAGTCGTATGGGCTGATGCTGATTACAGCCCAGGAAGATGCGCCACGCAGCTATGCCAATGCTACATTCACCGGCACGGCCACGGTTGAAGGCAAATCGGTGAGCCATCCTGTGCATTATGCTTCGGTGGCCTGGCCGATTCCCGATTCATGGGGCGAAATACCGAGCCCCCGACTGGTGACGGATGTCCCGGTCTCGGTGAGCGGCATCGACAAGGCCCAGATGACGATCACGGCTAAATCGCCTAAATTTGAAGTCAAGGCAGGCGAGAAGCTGACAGTGCCGCTTGTTCTGAAGCGACGCAGCGACTTTTCGGGCGACAAGATTCAGGTGCGGTCGATTGGGGCCGGCTTTGATTCAGGCCAGCGGCTGGATGTTTCCATCAAGGCCGATACGGCTGATGTGGTGCTTGATCTGGCCAAGCTGAAAACGCCGCCGGGCGAGTATCAGGTTTCGTTTCTGGGCGGGGCGGTAGCGAAATATCGGCACCAGCCCGACGCCGTGGCCAAGGCCGAAGCGACCTCGCAGAAGCAGTCGCTGGAAGTGAAACAGCTTGAGGCCGAGGTGAAAAAACTGACCGAAGAGGCGAAAGCTGCACCGGCCGAGAAAAAAGAGCAGGTTCAGAAGACGATGGCAAGCATGAACTCACGCATGAAGGCGGCCACCGATGCCCTGAATGTGACCAAACAACAGCTGAAACGGGCGTCGGACGCCGCCGCCCCCCGAGATATCGCCGATATTGTCGTGTGTGAACCGATTACAATTGTCGTCAAGCCAGCGGAGAAGAAATGAAAAATCACTACCCCGACCACTCCGGCCCGGCCTGCCCGGGGCCAGTTCCGTTTGGCAGCACGGGCCGCCGGGCATTTCTTCAGACCGGCATAGCCGGCTTTGCCACGCTGAGCCTGCCGCAATTGATGAAGCTGAGATCGCTGGGTGCCCAGACCACCAGCCCCGCCAGTGAAAAGAAGGCGGTGATTATGGTTTGGCAGCCAGGCGGGCTGTCGCACCTTGATTCGTATGACCCCAAGCCTGATTCGGGCAGTGAATATCGCGGGCCCTTCAAGCTGATTGACACCAAAGTGCCCGGCCTTCAGTTTACTGAGCTTCTGCCGCGCCAGGCTGCGATTGCTGACAAAATGGTGGTTTTGAGGTCGATGCGGCAGACGGCCGGCGGCCACCCGGCCGGTTCAATGCAGCTTCTTTCAGGCGACCCCGACACCCGCGACAAGCCAAAGCCGAAATACCCTGACTGGATGACCGTATCCAATTACATGCTGGCCCAGCGTGGGCCACGCACTAATCCGCTGCCGGCCTATGTTGGCATAAACCCGCCGCTGGAATACAATGGCCCTGCCTATCTGGGCGATGCCTATTCGCCATTTGTCGTATCGGGTAATCCAGATCTGCCGAATTTTTCGGTGCCAAATATTGGCATGACCGACATGAACGAAGTGCGGCGGCTGGGGCGGCGGACAGGCCTGCGGCAGCGGCTTGACACGCTTGAGCGGAGCTTTGACCATGCCCGCGAGCTGGCGGCTCTGGATGAATTTGAGTCGCAGGCGATGACGCTTCTGACCAACCCGCAGACGAAAATTGCATTTGACCTGACCCGTGAAGACCCTCGGATTCGCGATCGCTATGGCCGCAATGCCTGGGGGCAGCAATTGCTGCTGGCCCGGCGGCTGGTTGAGGCTGGCGTGGATATTCTGACCACCAGCCTGAGCGGCCCGTTGTGCGGCCGGGTGGGTAACTGGGACGACCATGCTGTGAACCATCATGTTTTTGAAGCGATGAAGTTCCGGTCAGAAGCCTATGATCAGGCTGTTTCGGCCCTGATTGAAGACATTTACAATCGTGGTCTTGATAAACGTGTGCTGGTGGTGGTGACTGGCGAATTCGGCCGGACACCGAAAATTGAATATTCACCCAGCACCGGTGCAGGTAATGCCAGCGCAGCGGCTGGCACCACCCAGCCTGGCCGCGACCACTGGCCACGTGGTTTTTCAAATATCTGGGCTGGCGGCGGCATTGAAACCGGCAGGTTTGTGGGTGCCACCGACAAACGTGGTGAAGACTCTATCGAGCGGATTTGTGGCCCAGGCGA
>JBJTRR010000095.1:0-1297 GCA_046076185.1 bacterium
GCGAGGCCGGTTTTATTTCATTGCTGTATGTTGTGACATGGATAGGTTCATCAGGCGAGAGAAACTCGCGATGTTTGTCGATCGTCACATAACCATCAGCCCGACTGAAGGTGGTGACTGATCCCGAACCTTTGCCCATGGGATAGGCGACCATGCCTGAATCGGATGGAACGAGGCTAACCAGAAGAAATTCGGTGCGTCCCCGCTCGCTGTTGACTCTTGCCGAGATTCTGGCTGGAATGGAAGTTCGTGGCAATTGCTCATGACCTGACAGGTGACGAATTACAGGCGCTACTAGCTCATGAAAAGTGAAGATCGCCGATGTCGGGAACCCCGGCAGAATGGCCACAGGCACCTGCCCCGATGCACCCAGACAGACGGGTTTACCGGGCTTCAGGGCTACGCCATGCACAGAACACCTGGTGAAAGCTCTTCAAGAGCCTTGTAGGAGAAGTCGCCTGCCCCTTTGCTGGTTCCGCCTGTGATTATCACAAGATCAGCAATTGAAATTGCATTATGCAGATTCGCACGAAGCTGGTGCAGATCGTCGGGAACAATACCAAGTGAAATGGGTGTGCCGCCGGATTCAGTAACTGAATCAGCAATGATACGGGCGTTGGAGTCGAAGATTTTGCCTTGTGGGCAAGGGGCGCCGGGTGCAACAATTTCATTACCCGTGGAGAGAATGGCAACCCTGGGGCGACTGAAAACAGGGATTTCTGGCCTGCCTACTGCCGCCAGTAAACCGGTTTCGCGTGGTGTAAGACGACTTCCGCTGGTTATCAACAGTTCGCCGCGGGCTATGTCAGAACCGGCATAACTGATATGGTTACCGGGTGCGACCGGTTTCAGGATTTCAATGGTATTTTGATCAAATATGGTATCTTCCATCATGATGACACTATCAGCACCACGGGGAATGATTGCACCAGTTGCAATCGGAGTTGCAAAGCCAGGTAAGACATTGAATTCAGGAGTGACACCAGGCTGAATGATTTCATTTGTCAGTTTAAGTCGAATGCGTTTAAATTCATCGGATGAAAAACTCTCTGAGGCAATCAGGGCATAGCCATCGACATTGGAACGGTCAAATCCAGGCACATCAACGTCAGAAAAAATATCCCCGGCAAGAGTTCGGCCAAGTGCATTTTCAAGAAGAATATTTTCTGATTTTATTTCAATTTTATGAATCACTTTCCACCATCTGGTGATGGCTTCATCCATATCAACGACGCTGAGAAACTGCTGCTGTTCTCTGGTCATGATATTTCCGGGAAAGGTAGCTGAAAGGTGTCGT
>JBJTRR010000096.1:0-1980 GCA_046076185.1 bacterium
GGGCCAGATGGCCTGTCAGAATGTGATGCACCGTTGAGAGATGCGCAGGGTCGGTGTGCGTCATGCTTCGCACAATGGCCAGTTTGTCTGTCTGTTTGGCAAGGCGTGGGAAATGCTCGCTGATGCGAATTCCCGGCACGGCGGTGTCAATCGAAGCAAATTCGCCGCGAATTTCGGCTGGGGCATCAGGCTTGGGGTCCCAGGTATCAAGCTGGCTGGGGCCACCCCACTGGAAAATCAGAATGATCGATTTAGCCCGGCCGGTGGTCGGTGTGTAGCTGGATGAATCGTCGGCCGCTGCTGATTGTTTCAAAAGCTCAAGCCCACCCAGAGAAAGAGGCGCAAGACCACCCCATGCACCGAGTTGCAAAACACTTCGGCGTGAAATGCGAGGGCCCAGGCAATGCGTAAATCGTTGGGAAACCGGTTCGGGCATGATCGCAAACCCCAATTGGCTGAGGCAGGGAAAGGCAGGGCAGCGAGAGTGCCGGCAAAGCATTGCAAGCGATTCAGGCAGGCAGGTTTACGATAAAATCGTCAACCTCTTTCATTTAAATTTAACAAATTCCCGGCCGTTGGTCTATAGACCTCATGGAAATAAGGATTATACGGGCTTAAAAACCAATTGGTCACAGAATAACGATCACGCTTTGAAAATTAACACAAACAATAAGGATACACTTAATCTATTTATTTTAAAACACTTATGAAACTTTAATCATTCCGCATCGGCGAGTGGGTCGCCCACGGCAGGGTCGATGGCACGGTTGACTCCCAGGTTTCGGCAGAGCCAGGCGATAATCACATGTTTTGAGACGTTCAGGCCGATGATTCCCCAGAAAATACCCTGACGAAAAAGCCAGAAATTGAGGGCGAAGAGTGCGACCAGAACGAGCATCAGGCTGACGCTGAACTGGGCCGGGTGACGTGGTGTCATAGGACTTTTCCGCAGGGCCTCAGGGAATCTTCTGAAAATGCCGTCGCGACCTACTGGCAAATTTTCTTCCGAGTGTCTATTGTATGTTAGATATTCCGTCTGAAGAATCCAGTCGATTGAACGAGTCTTGGAATGAGTGTTCAGAGCACAGCACACCCCGAGTGGACAGTCGTTATCGATCCCGTTCTGCAGAAAGAACTTGAGCAGCATATTTTCGTAACGAGCTGGCCCAAGCTGCTGGAGATGGTCGATACGGTTTATAACTGGGGTCGACGCAGTAGTTTATGGCCTTTGGGCTTCGGCCTCGCCTGCTGCGCCATCGAGATGATCTGCACCGCCTGCAGCCGCTTTGATATTTCACGGTTCGGCGCTGAAGTTTTTCGCGGTTCGCCCCGTCAGGCCGACGTGATGATCGTTTCCGGCACCGTCACCAAGACGATGATGCCGATGATCGCCCGGCTTTACGACCAGATGCCCGAACCGAAATATGTGATTTCAATGGGTGCCTGTGCCAATGGCGGCGGCCCGTTCAAAGAAGGTTACAACGTTGTTTCGGGCGTTGATAAATATATCCCTGTTGATGTTTACATCCCCGGTTGCCCGCCATCGCCGCAGGCTTTGCTCAACGGTCTGATTGCTTTACAGAAGAAGATCGACGGCGAAAGCCTGGCCGACGCCGTTTGGTATAAGCGCGAAGTCGAACGCGACATTCCGATTCCGGTTCTTGGCCCGGATCTGATTGACGTCCGGTTTCTGGAATATACGGCCGAGAAAACGGCCCAGGGTCTGCTCGATCAGCACCAGGAAGGCATGGTCAAGCCAGCCATCATTGCCGCCCCCCAGCCTGAGAAAGCTGAAGAACCAGCCGCAGCGGCCCCGGCCGCGATGTCGGCTGCTGACAAACTTCGGGCCAAAATGGCCGGCAAGCCCGCCGTAGCCGCACCGGCCGAAGAAGCCAAGCCCGCTCCAAAACCCGCTGCTGCCAAGAAGGTGAAAAAGGCCCAGGCAAGGCCGAGCCTGGTTTGGCTAGGTGATGAGAAGCT
>JBJTRR010000097.1:0-7314 GCA_046076185.1 bacterium
CACGGTTCTGAATTCCGGAAACAGAGGCCCCGTAACACTCTTCCGGACATACCCAACAGGCGTGGAAACGCCGATCATTGATCAGGAAATCAACGACCCCGGCACAAGAGACCGCCTGCTTCTCTTCAACGCATTTAATGAAACGGTTGAAAAGTATCTGCACCAGAAGGCGATGGCAGGCGAAGGCGTGGTGCTTAGCAAAACGAATGCTTATACCACAACTGTCTATGAAGACCATCAGCTGAAAATGAAGCTGCCGATCATGGCCCTGAAAAGCTATATGCTAAGCCCCTTTATTGAGCGAAAGCATGTTGATCTGGTGCTTGCCACTGTCCGTGAGGCGAGAAAAACAGCAACACGAGAGATGGTTGAATCATCACTGGTCGAGCATCTGTCAGATCTGATCGTTCAATCCACGCGCAACACCGGCATTGAGCCGGGGATTGATGCCGTGGCCGAGGCACGCCGTATTACCAGCGAGCATTTTGCCTGACGAAGCCAAACGGTGATATTTTACGGGTGGCGTGTGTCAGGCCAGAATTGGTTTGACGACATTTCCAAAGACATCTGTCAATCGATTGTCGCGGCCACCAAATCGATAGGTCAGCCGCGTGTGGTCAACGCCCATGATGTGCAGAATTGTGGCATGAAGGTCGTGCATGCTCACTACATCGGCCACGGCCCGATAGCCAAATTCATCGGTGGCACCATAAGCCATGCCGCCTTTCACCGCACCGCCGGCCAGCCAGCACGAAAAGCCCTGCGGGTTGTGGTCGCGGCCATTTGTGCCCTGGGCAAAGGGGGTTCGGCCGAATTCGCTGGTGCAAACCAGCAGTGTTTCATCCCAAAGGCCGCGGGCTTTCAGGTCGTGAATCAGGGCCGCAATTGGCTGGTCAACGCTGCGGGCGCAGCGGCCATGCTCTTCCGTCAGGTTGCCGTGCGAATCCCACGGCGAAACAAATCGCAGGCCATTGACCATTGTCAATTCTACAAATCGCACGCCGCGTTCAATCAGCCGCCGGGCAATCAGGGCCTCTTTGGCATATCTCGCCTGAAAAGCGTCGGGCGAATCTACGCCATAGAGCCTTCGTGTTGCGGCTGATTCGCCTGAAATATCGGCCACTTCAGGCACGGCACGTTGCATGTTGGCGGCCAGTTCCATGGTGCGCACAGCCGATTCCACAGCACCGGCACCTGGCCCCAGCGTGCTGAGAAACTGGGTGTCGGCCTCGCGAATGAAATCAAGCGACCGTTTCTGCTGATCTGCCGGCACGGCAGGCGTAATATTCTCAACCACCGGCCCCTGGGCCCCAATATGAAAAAAAGCTCCGGTGTGCTCGGCCGGCAGAAAACCGCTGGCATAACAGCCCACGCCGCCCAGCGGAATCATGCCGCCGTTAAGCACCACAAAGCCGGGCAAATTTTCATTGTCGGTGCCAAGGCCATAGCTGGCCCACGCCCCGGCGCTGGGTCGGCCCTGGGCCCCGCTGCCGGTGTGCACAAAATAGCAGGCCTGGGCATGTTCAGGAAATTCGCTGGTCAGTGATCGTATCACACAGATGTCGTCAGCGCAGCGGGCCAGATGCGGAAAAAGGTCGCTGATCGGCAGGCCCGATTCACCCCTCGGCTGAAACGGCCAGAGCGACGGAAGAATGTTGCCGATCTGGTCGAACTGAGTGGCGTCAATCCGCATCGGAAACGGCTTGCCGGCATCTTTGGCCAGCCGTGGCTTGGGGTCGAAGGTGTCCACCTGCGACATCCCGCCATCCATAAACAGAAAGATCACATGCTTCGCCCGTGGCCTGAAATGCGGCCCAATCTGGCTTTCCGCCGAATTAGCCGCCTGATCATTGCCCGCTGACAGCATGCCCGCAAGTGCCACCTGACCAAAGCCCGTGGCATGCCTTGCAAGCCATTGGCGACGCGAAAGAAGCATGGGCTGGTGCGGTTTTTCAGGTGTCATGGTCTGCTGGATATCAGATATTGGTGGCAGTTTTGTGGCTGATGGGTTTTATTATATCGATTTTGCCCCTGCCGTGATAGCAACCGCATGCTAAAACCCGCAGCGTTTCAACCGGCGGAAGATGGGCATTGGAACGACCGCTTTGCCGTTTCATCCAGCCAGGCACGGATGCAGTGCTGGCTGATGGTCGACATGTGTCTCAGAAGATTTATTTCTTCAGTTGGTTGTTCACGGCGTCCGTCTTTTTATTGAGCCGGTTGCGAAAGCGATCGACGTCGATCACGGCTCGTTTATGAACGCCACGGGCCAGTGGTTCGATGTTGTCAAAGGCCTCAACCGAGAAGGTGACGAAAGGCGGCTGGACGAGAATGACTTTGGCCCGGCAGGTGACTTTGTCTCCGACAGGTGCCGGGGCCAGGTGTTCAATATCAACCGTCACGCCCACGCTTCGCTCGTTTTCAGCCAGGTGCGGTGCCAGGGCCTTGCGGGCTGCATATTCCATATGGGCAATGAGCCAGGGCGTGGCCAGCACGGGCGGCATGCGGTCGTCGGCAAAGATGATCTGATTTTCAGGGCCGACGACGATGTGTTCGTCAAATGTCAGCCCCGGCTTGATCTGCGGCGAAAGTGCAGGCGGTTTTTTCATGTCGGGCGGGGTTTCAAATCATTTCACGAGTTTGACGTTATGAATTTCACAGACGACATCCTGAAAATCGTCGTTTGTCGAATATTCCCAGCCCAGCAGATAGGCATTTGGCTTGATTTTTCCGGTGGTTTTGTCCTTCAGCGGATAGATCATCAGTTTGTAAGGCTGTTTCGCCAGCCGGGCGTTCACGGCTTTGACTTCGGCAGGCTGAGAAAAAACGCCGCCATCGTTGAGCCCGTCGTTAGAAAGCCAGACGCCAAAGGGAGCGGTGCCGGGGTCGAATTCCGTTTTCGTGCCGCCGGCCAGCGGTGGCGGCAGGTTTCGCTTTTCGCGAAGGTCGGCCGTGGTGTTTTTGAAAGTGTAATTCCAAAGCTCGGTTTTTGTGGTCTTGCCGGGTGTGTCGCCAGGCCGATACCAGCCGCCGCGATTGGTGGTTTCAAGGCCCAGGGCAATGGTGGGTTTGTATGTCACAGGGCCATCGCCCGCCTTGACAAATAGCCCAGGCACGGCGAGGGCATCGGCGGTGACAGGGTTCGCCAGGTCGTCTAACATTTTCAGGCCGTAGAGGTCGCGCAGAAGCACGTCCCAGTCGGGTTCGTTGGGGCCAGGGGCGACTTTTGGCTGCCCACTAACCTGCGAAAATACGGCCGGCGAGCCGCCAAACAGGCCTGTTATCAGGAAGAATGCCAGCCATCGCCATGTTCTGCTCATCGGGGCACGCCCTTTCTTGCCGGGTTTTCAATTTTTCGATTGCTGAATTTTAATGCCCGGGCATGAATCGCTCAAGCCATGGTTTGTGGTGAAATGACTTATGTAACATGATTAATCTGTTCATGCTGAGTGCCGACTATGGCTGATTTTCGGCGATTTTAAGGCGTTTGAGAATTTCTTCGGCGACAAGCTTGTGAACTTCGGCATTGAAGTGATTATTTTCAGGGCTGGCCCGGAAGCGGGCACCGTCGTGCAGTTTTTGGCGAAAGAGGGGCAGAAGGTCAATCACTTCAAAGCCTTGCCGGGCCGATTCACGGGCGAGATTCTGGTGCATGGCTTCCAGCGGATAGTTGTCAAAGCCGACCATGAGCGGAATGATGAGGAAAAAGGGCTTTTTATGTGATCTTGCACGGGCCTTGGCAGCGAATTCGGCAGAAGAGGCGAGCAGGGCGCTGAAACGTCGTTCAAATGTCGGTTCAGCCGGGTCGTAATCGTTGATCAGCATCTGGTGGTAGGCGGCCAGGCCTGGCACGTTCCATTTTGAGCGAAGTTCAAGCATGGCCCTGATGGTAAGGCTTGAGCGCGCGAGGAACCAGAGATTGTCGCTGGACTGCTGATTCAGCGGCGAATTGGCAGCCGGTTCGATATCGTTGGGGTAGAAGGCGAAGAGTATCAGACGGAAGTCGTTGGGCGATTTTATGGCCCTGATCGATTCAAGCGAGCGTGAAGGGCCTGCGCCACGCACGCCTAGGCTGTGGACTCGTGATTTTTCGCCTCGATCGCGAAGCCGATTTTCCAGAATATCGCCAAAGCGTTCGTGCTGGCCGACACCGTCGCCCCAGACGAAGGAATCGCCGAAAAGCAGGATGTCGTCGCGAGCGAATGCCGAAAAATCTGTCGCCTGACGATAGCCCATGAAGTTGGGCTCGATACGTCGCGTGGAATAAACCAGAAGCCAGAGGCCAATATCAATAATAGAAAATAATATCAGGAATAATGAGGCTGCCGTGGCGAGCCCATCGCCGGGCCGGGCCAGCTTCTGCCGAAAGTGGCTGAAAGCGGTTGCCAGTAAGAGAAGGCCGGCAGACAGGCGAATGGCAGCGAAGAGGAGAGTCATGCCGAACTGGTCGGCGAGTTGGTCGTTAAATGCGATGGCGAAGGTGGAAAAAACGGCCATGCCGCATGGCACCCACACAGGCAGGTGCAGACGCCTGCGGAAGAGCAGGGCGGGGATGATTGACAACTGGAAGAGGAGATAAAGCGAGAAGCCCTTGGAGTATCGCCCGAGAACGGTGGGCCGGGCGGACTGGCTGGCCAGGGCAACCAGGCTCAGGCCAAGCAGAAGCAGCAGAAGAAGGCTGTTCGGGCTGAGAAGCCGACGGGCGAAATGGCGGTGTGGCATGTGGTGCCGGGGCTGGGCTAAAGCAGGGGGGGGCGAATCAGGCTGATTCGTGGGCGAGCCTTGAGGCATGCGAGCGAAGAGCGAAAGTGATTTCAAGCAGGGGCCGGGAGAGGGGGAGGAGTTCAACCGATTTGAGGATCATGGTTTCGGCGTTGTCGTTGCAGCGGATAAAAATTTCGCCAGATTCAAGGCGTTTGCGTTCAACAATGCCACGATCGACAAGAATGAGCATCGCGGCGATCAGGTCGCTGGATGTTCGGCCACGCCAGTAAGATTGTGGAGGAAAGAACGTTTCAAGGCGATCAAATAAGTAGATATAAATTTCGTTAATCAGTGCTTCACAATGTTCATCGTTTTTATGAAAACAATAGTCGATTAAGCGGCCTTGCCAGCTTAAATTCAGCACATTTGGTTCAGGGTCGTTCACGCCATCAGCCCTCCGGCCGCTGCCAAACTGCACCCAGGCTGTCGCCCGGCTGATTTTCTGGACGTTCCATTCGTCTATCGGATTTTAACACAACCGGCAAGAGCAGGATCAAGGTTTCTTCTCCCGCTGGTACCCCATATCCGCATCAAAACCCTTTCATCCAGCATTTTTTAACAGGTTTGGCCCGGTTCGTAAAGCGGACATGGACATCTGGGAATTCGTTGTAACGAGATGGTATAAGAGTTATCGAGTCGCAGGTCACGCAGGGCGGAGGCTTTACTTTGATGATTACGATCAGTAAATGTTCAGAAAGGACGAGTGCTTAAGAATATTGGAGTTCATGAAATTAAGCTGGAATAAAGCCACAGATTATATGGTATTGGTTGATTGAATGAATGCAAAGCAAACAATTGAGTGAAATGAAATTGAAAATAGGAGGTGGACGCGACGATGTTATGAAGTCAATAGAGCTGTAAGTTTGCTTTGATCTTGTCAATTGTTAAACAGGGCCGACAATTCTGACGGAAATTAAAATTGTCAGCCCTGATCGATTATTGCCTCACGAGAAAATTATTAGAATTGTCGTCGCCTACGATAGGCAATGATACCTGTGGTTATTGAGCAGATAGCGCCCAGAGCCCATGTGCCTGGCTCAGGTACGATCTGAAATGTATACGTCCCAAGCCCCGAGATTGGTGTACTGCCGGCGACCAGAGTACCCTCGGCTTTGAACCGAATCTGATAGTTTCCCGGTGTGCTGAAACTCCAGTTATAGTGATCATGACCGAGAGAGGCGACAGTGATAAATTCAGTCGGAGCAATACCATCTGCTGTGTTGATGTAAACGGTCGGGGATGTCAGCCCGTTCTGGAACATGAGAAATTCACCGCCACTAGGACGGCTGACAAAGCTGTCAAAGCTGAATTTCAAGTTATCGCCCACGAGACGGCCCGTGGCAATTTCTTCAGCACCTATTCCAAGGAAGGGCACCCCTGGGGTTGAAATTTGAGGAATATACCAGAACGAGGAAGTGGCCCAGGTTCCGGGCAGCCCTGCCACGCCGCCCACAGCACGAGAAGAATTGGGCACAACGGTGACGAGATCGCCAGGAGCTTTCACGGTTGGGGTACCAATAGCCGAGCCATTGATGATGGCATTGGCGGCAAGTTCATACTCAAAATCAAAAGCTGAGCCATTGATGACTATGGAGACATCGGCATGGCCGGCAGTGTAGAAATCGATCGCGCTGGATGACCGGTTGTAACTGGTTAACAATGCGACCATTGCCGCAAGAGTAAGCATACGCATAAAGCACTTCATAGAGATTCCTTTTCAATGAGGTCCTCTTTTTCAGAGGCTGAAGTTACAGTCGGCACTGAACCATTCAGGGCCGCAGATTCAAGTTGAAAATCAATAGCTGTCGGCGCTGATCACTTCGCCGCCATTGCGACTTCCCAGTGACCACCATACGGGATTGGCGATTGTTGATTTGACAAATCGCACACTACCGTCGGCAAAAAGCAGGTTGATACCGCCAGGATGGGATCCGCTGGCGGTGATGAGGTTATTACCATCATCTTCGCCACCATAGAGATGGCAATTTCGTTCGTTCATAGGCATGACATGCATGTAAACCGATCCGGTTCTTGACCAGCCTGACAACCAGGATCGACCTTGATAGACTGTCCAGGCCGGGTCAGGTAAGCTGACTGACTTGCAATATGGAACCCATGCAGCAAGTGTTCTGCTTCTGCCAGAAGAGCCTGCACAATAAGAGCTTGTGGCTTGTGGTTCGGTAAACATGGCGTTGACGTCTGTCGGGCTGGAAGCCCTGACAATACGCCTTTCGGCCACAGCAACCGTGTTGCTGGTGCCGTCATATATTTGACTGATGGAAACCGGGCCGGAATGCCATGCAACATTACGCACAGGGTTAACAAGCCCAATGAAGCCATTGTGTTTGGCAATGGCACCACCGGCAATTAATCCTGATGTATCCGGTGTCCACCCTGCATTACCTGCATAACTCTGCGGAGCGGGGCGTGCAGTTCCCATTGTGTCAGTGATGATGTAGTTATCAGAAGGACACAGGAAACCGGAGATAACGGTTCGACTGACGGTAGCATTGGGATGACCCTGCGAGATCGTTGCCTGATCATAAACCA
>JBJTRR010000098.1:0-2963 GCA_046076185.1 bacterium
TAAGGCGATTCATAACCTTTCTGCAATGGCCCGGCAAGAAGGTTCGGGCCAGCCTCCGAAAGAATCAAACCTGTGCGAATGCCAAAACCGGCAAAAACGGACGATCGGAGTAAGAATCGGCGTGAGGAATTCATGGTGTGGGCCTCAATGTTGTAAAGACTTATTCAGTAACGGGTTACTCGTCTGAAATATCGGGCTCGCCGTCAAGCTGCTCTTCCAGTGTTTCTGTGCCCTCCACCGCGTGCTCCATACCTTCAACAAGGTCAGGAAGGCTGGAAAGAGCATTAATAATGCCGAGCACCAAAAGGCCGTGGTGGGAACCCAGTGTAATGCCAGGGATATCGTCAAGAAGCTCGGAACCTATTTCGACCGCAGATGTTATAACAAGAATAATTCCAACGGTGAGCTTGGTCAGTGGATGCTCGATAAATTCCTTGATCGGCTTCAACCGGTGATACCACTTGTGCCGGCGAAGCTGTTTTTTATCAGGACCAGCAGGGCTTTGCATGGGCGATTCCATTTGTTCAGCTCGGTATGAATCTGGTCTGCCGGAGATTTGCGAGAGGTTCGCAATTAATTCGGCTGTATATGTATATGAAAACGGAGATAAAAGACCATCATACATTCCGAAAAAAAATTTTTCGCAATGAAATGGCGACTTTTGATTCATTCGCAATGCGGAATGATTTTACTTCGAGCTGGAATCTTCGATAGTCCCAACCGAACCACCACTGTTGTTGCCGCGCAGTGTGGTTGTGCCGGCACCATTGCCCCGGGCTGGCGACGAAGGCGTTTCCACATCAATAAAAACAAGAGTTTCCGTTTGAGTGGGCACTGTTCCGGGAATCCGCAAGTTCAGGAAGCCATTTTTATTCTTCAGCAGCAGGCCCGGATGGATGCCTCCTGAAATCAGGAGAGTCTGCTTCATATTCCATCGCACCGTTTGCACCAGGCGACTGCCGATGACTTCCGGCACGTCGATTGTCGCTTCGTTAGCACCCTGTTCCCGGCTGGCCAGAACCCGGGTTTTGATCATGCTCTTGACAGTATCGCATTTCAAATCAATGGCACCATCAACCGAATCGCCTTCGTAAGTCAAAAGAGGGCTGAATTTTAGATCAACACCTTCAAGAAGCTGGTTGAACGAAGGCTCGGTTGACTGAACATTTGCGGTCGATTGCCGCTGAAGGCCGGGGTTGTAAGGCTTCTTCTCCTGGGTCACCATTGAGAGGGTTTGCCCATTGATCATCTCAACCTGTTGATCAGCAAGCAGTTCAAAGCCTTGATAAACCTGCATTTGGGTCAAGGCCATGGTGGCATCGGTCAGGCTCATGGTCCAGATCTGCTGCCCCTGTGGGCCGCCGCCCAGCAGATTCATGCGTGAAAGCACCATGAATCGCCATCGGGGATCGGCTGCTGCCACAAACCTGATACGAACTTTCAGAATGTCGGCCGTTGAATCGGTAAACCGCTCGACAATTTCCCCAACCTGCTTCAAAACCTTGGGGTTATGATAGGCCTTGACTGCGGATTTATTCGCAACCAGGGCCGCAATCTTGTCGCTGTGCCAGATCCCCGTCCCGTATCGACGGATAACCCAGTCGATAATCGCATTCTGGGGCGGCTTCGACTGATCGTGCGGTAGCTCCATATAGCGGGTAATGTCGTAGCTCATCCATTTGTGGCCCGATTCCTCAAAGCCTTCAGGCGGTGCTTCGTCAGCCGCCGGCTCGGATTTGGGTGTCCGTGGAGCCCGCTTTTCCTGTGTCTCCACAACCCGGCCAGCTGACACAGGCTGCAGATCATTATCCTTTTTACCCGGATTCTGCTGTGCCTGAGCTGAAATGCCAAGCATTCCTGCACAACTGGCCCACAACGAACCCAACAAGGCATGGCGGCGATTCATGATTAAGCCTCCCTGCGAAAATACCAGATGGTATTGAATCTTTTACAGACGCGTGACAGTGTCTTCCTGACACTGAAATCACCATAGATTCCGCTTTTCTAAATCATTTTCAAAAAAAGCTCAAGTCCAAGTTGAAAATTGTCGAAAAAGATTTTTTACAAACGAAAACAAACTCAACAACTCACTTAACATAAGAATCAGCCAGAACTTAAAACGCAAGAAGGCCAGCGAATCGCTCGCTGGCCCCGAATGAGAAAGTCTGTCGGTTTGCGTCAGCCGGTAACCCGCCGTGCCTGGGCTGCCGTCTTGGACGTTTCAGCTTCCAATGGTTCGATCACCGGGCGAGCCTCAATCAGGCGTCGCAGAGCGATGTCGTAACCAAGATGCTGAACAATATCCAGCAACTGGGTGACCTGCCTCATGCCCACGGTGTTGGCCGTGGCAAGAAGATCCCGCTGGGCGTCTGTCAGCCCGATCGTCTCGTGGCGGGGGTCTTCGGTCATGTTGTCGTCGGCCATGTAGTCAAGCGAAAGACCAGCGGCACGACAGAGTTTATGAGCGTTTTCAAGGCCCGGATTCGATTTTCCAGCAAGAATTCGCGAGACTTCGGAGTCGCTGACACCCGAAGCGCGTGAAAGCTTTTGCTGATTCCAGCCGAGTCGGACCAGTTGTCGGTAGAGTTTTTCTGCGAATTTCATATGCGTAATCTAAGACATCTCTCCCGATTTGGGAAGAGCAAAATCCTCGATCGCAAGAAAAAATTTTTCCCGCAACGCAATTGATTCTATAAACCCATTGATTTATGAGATTTATGCATTGCAGGAGAAATTGTAAAAACGACTAAAACCGGCGTCTCCGCCCCTCCTGCTGATCACTTTTTTTAAGATTTTCAAGCAGAAAGTCAGTTGCTTCAACGAGAGTTTTCTCAATTCCTTCCCATCCGTGACCATCTCCCACGTATAAGGCAACTCTCCCCCGTACGTTTTTAACGGTCATAGCGTCTGCAAGCTTATAAGCCTGTGTATGCGGAACCAGAGGATCTTTCGTACCTTGGAAA
>JBJTRR010000099.1:0-3460 GCA_046076185.1 bacterium
ATATGGCTGTGTTGTGATTCACTTCGCATTTCGCTGATCCGGGCGATCTCACGCGAGAATCGGGGGGAATTAAAGAGCAGTTTGCGGAAGAAATCGGGGTCTATGACAAGGCACTGAGTATCCTGGTTGGCAGTGGCGGTATATTCGCTGGTCAGGCCGCCATTGGCGATTGATTCACCGAAGATGTCGCCGGGGTTGACTTCAAACCAGTCCGAGTCGTTACCCGATTCATCCTTTTGCGACACGGTGACACGGCCGCTGGCCAGGACATAGAGGCCGGTCAGACGACTGCCCGAGCTGACAATAACTTCGCCCCGGGCGAAGTCTCGCCAGGTGGTCTGGCTTTTGAGGGACGAAAGCTGTTCGTCGCTCAGGCTGCGGAAGATCGAGAGCGAATCGATGGTTGATTCAATGGGCGGGCGGGCCTTTTCTTCAATGTCTTTAGGCTCATAGCCGATTTCAGTGGCGGTGGGGAATGGAATGGTAATGCCTTCACGTTTGGCGGCATACCAGACACGTGTCATGAAGCTGTCGCGGATGGGCCCGAGCTTCGAGAAATCAGCCACGAAGAAAACCACCTTGTATTCAACGGCAAAATCAGCATAGTTGGCTACGCGAACGGCGGGCGGCGGGTCGGAAAGAATGCCCGGCGTTGATTCAAGCAGGTCGAGCAGAATGAGCCGCACCTTGTTGGGCGGGTCGTCGTATGAAAAACCCAGGGTAATGTTTTCAGAGTGTAATCGGGTCGGGCGACTGTAGTTGGCAAACGATTCTTTGGCCAGGGTGGAATTGGGCACAACAATCAGATTCCTGACAAAAGTGCGCAGGTGAACGGCCCGCCAGTTGATTTCAATCACCTGACCGGTGTCGTCGCCAATTTTGATCCAGTCGCCCACGGCAATCGGCCGTTCAATCAGCAGCATCAAGCCGGCAAAGACATTGCCCAGTGGCTCGGCAATGGCCAGACCAATGACAATCGAACCGATGCCGAGTGCAGCAGCAACCTGCCCGAGATCAACCCCCCAGACAAGTGCCAGAACGATGGCCACGCCGATCAGAACCAGAAAGAGCCGCACAATATCAACCAGCAGGCGGGGCGTGCGGGCCTGCCACGAATCTTCGGCCACATTGGAAAAGAGAATGGCGTTAATGAAGGAGAGCCCGACGACAATGCCGGCAATATCAGCCAGAGTGGCCACAATCTTGGGCAGGTCAGCGGTCAGTTCATAGCCGGCAATATTGACGATGGCCAGCCACGAAGCAAATAGCGGGATAAACAGCGTGCGTATCCAGCGAAACACGGCCCGGAAGGGCGAATGGCGACGATGCAGCTTCTGTTCAAGCTCAAGCAAAAGCACTGAGAGTAGCGGGACAATGACAACAAGCCCGAGTGTCCAGTAAAGCCGGGGCATTTCAGATTCAGAGATAAGCATGGTGCTGACCCTCAATGAAAAAGGCTGAAATCAGCCTTTCCGGCCCGAAGTTGTTCTGGTTTCCAGCACAGTTGTCGAGCCACCCTGCCCGCTGATCAGATAGACTTCCGGCCTGTCGTCGGTGGGCTCGCCGATTCTGCTGCAGGAATAAAGCCCGGCAACGCGGTCATAGACTTCACGAGAGATCTGGATGGCGCCAGTCGAATCTGACTGAACGAGGCCACGGGCATAATCCACCGTGCGGCCCCAAAGGTCGTAAATGAACTTGCTGCGGCCGATGATGCCGCCAGTGACCGGGCCGCGGTGAATGCCGATATTGACGACGAGCTGCGAGCCGTTTTCGCGATTAAACCCGGCCACGATCTGCTCGGCACTGAGGGCGAAGGCCACGGCACGCTGGGAATGGTCAAATCGCTGAATGCTCAGCCCGCAGACAGCCAGATAGCTGGCCCCGATTGACTTGAGCTTCTCAACACCCTGCCGGTCAGCCGCTTCGTCGTACGAAACAATCAGCCGGTTCAGCAGATTCAGTGCCCTGGCCGGTTCCAGCGATTCAGAGAATGAGTCAAAACCTTTGACTTCGGCATAAATGATGGTCACATCGGCATGGTTGTCGCTTTGCTGTTCGCCAGGGGCCGATCGCAGTCGGGCGGCTACGGCCGGCGGCAGCATGCTTTCCAGAAGCCGCTCGTTCTCGGCAATTTTCTCGTCGAGCTTGCCTTTTCGCACTTCCAGCTCGGCGGCCATGCTGTTAAAGGTCTGGCCAAGGTCTTCAAATTCGTCGTTCGTGTTAATTTCAACGCGGGTGTTCAGATTGCCGCTGGCCAGTTGCGAAGAAGCCCGAATGAGCTTGCGCACCGGCTTTGAAAGCAGATGGCCCATCAAAGTGGCCAGCAGAGACGAGATCAGCCCGATGGCGACCATTGTTGTGAGCAGATCGTGGGTGAATTTGCGGATCGGTTCAAAGGTCTCGGCCGTGGGTATTTTGGCGACAATCCCCCAGCGCAGCCCTTTCACATCAAGCGGGCCATAGCTGGCAAGCACTTCCTGGCCAAGGTAGTCGGTAAGCAAATCTGTTCCCTGCTGCCCGGCCAGAACACGTTTGAATGCTTCAGATTTCAGGCGAACTGTCAGGATGGTGGTTTCAAGCCTTTCGGTTTTGGCCACTTCCTCGCGTGCCGTGCCGGCCCGATTGAGCATTTTGATGTAGTTCTTGCGGTCTTCAGTAAAATACCGGCTTTCATTTCGCAGGTAGCCGTCTTCAGCACCCAGAATAATCTCGCCGGTTTGGCCCACACCCTGCTCGGCCCAGTTATTATTGCCTGAGACAATGTCGTTAAGCTTCTTGATGGGAAACTGCACGATCAGAATGCCGGCCATGGTGTTGCCGTCAAAAATGGGGCTCAGGGCGAAGGCGGTTGGCAATCCGAACGAGGGGCGATAGGGCTCGAAATCGACAATCTGAACAGCGTCTTTGTCGCGTTCCCGCTGAAGCTGCCTGATGTCTTCCGCCAGGGCCGTGCGAGAGAGAGGCCCAGTGTCGAAGTCGGTGCCGAGGTCAATCTGTTTGCCGGCCGAGTAAATGACCTGGCTGGTTTCAGCGTCAAGAATCATGACGTCATCAAGCCCAAAGAGCTTTCGAAAGTTATTGATAACCTCGTGATACTTCTGGTGCACCCGCGAATAATCACTGCCATCCTGGGCCGCGGGCAAGCGGTCTTTCTCCAGCATTTTGTTCGGGTTATTGACGATGTAATGATATTGCAGATAGGCCTGAAGGTCGTTATCGGGAAGCACCGATTTCAAAACCGGCTGTGAATCAACATGCCTGAGGAGCTCGGGCAGAAACTGCTTCTCGTAGAATTCCAGGAGTTTGGCGTTCTCTTCGGCCGAGATCTTTTTGCCCTTGAGCTTCTCGGCTGCCGCCCGGAAGTCTCTGGTGGCTTCAACCATCATCAGGTCTTCACTGAACGACTGCACCTGATTATGCAGGCCGTCGATGAACCGCTCAACCTGTGTGGCTTTTG
>JBJTRR010000100.1:0-4676 GCA_046076185.1 bacterium
CGACTGGCTGACATACTCATCAATATTATAGCGTTCGGGATTTCCCTGAAAAATCCAGCCCATTTTATGACCCTATCTTTGTGACTCGAATGAAACTCGAATTTAATTTTAGTAAACTTCTCCAGGCCAAGGGATAAAAAACTACAATAATGGTTTTATTTTTATGAATTTTCAAATAGACGCCTTTGCTTCTTGCTAACAATCGTTTGATTCAGCAAAATGTAATAGTATCTATCAGGATGCCCCGACTCAATCAGAATCATCCAGAAAAACCAGGTGAGAAATCCTAACATGATAAAACACACTTTTTTCTTACTCATCACTTGTTTCAGCCTATCACTTTATGCCGCCGATCCCGGCATCAGCCACACAGCCGTTTTTCCGCGTGAAAAAGGTATTCATAACCACGCCCCCTGCGTGACTGAATGCCCCAATGGCGACTTGCTGCTGGCCTATTACACCGGCCACGGTGAACGCAGCTCTGATGATGTGCGCATTGTCGGCCACCGTCTCGTCAAAAGTGAAAAAGCCTGGTCGCCCCGCATGGAACTGGCTGACACGCCCGGCTACCCTGACTGCAACCCTGCCCTTTTCGCCGCCCCCAATGGCGAACTCTGGCTCTGGTACCCCACCATTCTCGACCATCACTGGGAAGGTGCCCTGCTTAAATATCACGTCAGCACAGACTTCCAGACGGCTGGCAAGGCCCCTGTCTGGGGTCGTGAGGGCGTTGCCCATGTCACGCCCGCTGGTTTTGAAAAGCAATTCGCCGAAGCGGTGAAAACCCAGAAGGCCGACGCCATTGCCAAGATCGTTCCCCGATGGAACAAAATTCTTGAGACCACCACCGAACGCTCCAAACAGGAAATTTACCAGCGACTGGGCTGGATGCCCCGCGTGCGGCCCATGGTCCTTTCCAGCGGTCGCTGGCTGCTGCCACTTTATACCGACACGTTTTCGGCCGGGCTGGCCTATTACACCGACGATCAGGGCAAATCGTGGAAAACGTCGGAATCGATGATCGGCCTGGGCAATATCCAGCCGGCCTTTGTCGAACGTAAGGACGGCTCGGTCGTCGCCTACATGCGTGACAATGGCCCGTTTGAACGAATTCGCACGGCCGAATCAAAAGATGGTGGCCATTCGTGGTCGGCCGTCAAATCAACCGACCTGCCCAACCCCGGCGCAGGGGTTGACTGTATCAGGCTGCAAAGTGGTGCCTGGCTCATGATTTACAACGACCTGACCGAAGGCCGCTGGAGCCTGGCCCTGAGCCTTTCCGACGACGAAGGCAAGTCGTGGCCTGTCACCCGCCATGTCGTTCGAAATGAAGAGAAGAAGGGGTCGTATCACTACCCCAGCCTTCTGCAATCAAAAGACGGCAAAATTCATGTGCTTTACACCAACGGCGGCATTCCTGAAGGCAGCACCATGACCCATGCTGAAACGACCGAAGCCTGGGTGCGCGGCGGCCACCCGACCCCGAAACCCAAGCCAGGCGTGGTTGACGCGCTAAGCAGCCTGACAGGCACTGCCGGGCCAGCGAAAGCAAAATAAGACGTTCAGGTCTGAAATATTCTCAACTCAAGCTGGCGAAAAAGATTTCGAATCGGGCAGGGTCTTGAATAGCGGCCCCGGTTTGGCCAGAATACGATCATGTTGCATGGAGTTGCTGTCAGCCCTGGTGTGATCGTGGGACGGGTGTACAAGATCGAATCGATCTTGCACATGACCGAATCGGTTGCGCTTGAGTCGGCCGAGCAGGTTTCGCCCGAGATTGACCGGTTTGACCGGGCGATTGTGCAGGCAGGGCTTGAACTTGAAAGCATGATTCAGAAGGTGGAATCGCAGATTGGCCGCGAAGAGGCGGCCATTTTTCGCTCGCACCTGACCATGGTGCGCGACCCAGGCCTGCGTCAAAAAGTTCATTCGCTGATTGAAGGCCAGCAGATTACGGCGATGTCGGCCCTTCAGGGCGTGCTGAAGCAGTATGTCAGCCGGTTTGAAAATTTTGAGCAGCAGGATTATTTCCGCGAGCGACTGGCCGATTTACGCGACGTTTTTGGGCGAATTGCAGCCGACCTGATCGGTATCAGCCAGCAGTATCATTCCGGCAGATTACCTGAAGGCGGCGACGACCCGATTGTGATTGTGGCCCACGAAATATTGCCCAGCCAGTCGCTGGCCCTGGGCGACCAGAAAATCGGCGGAATTGTGACGGAAATCGGCGGCGGCACCAGCCATGCCTCCATTCTTTCACGCAGCCGCGGCATTCCAGCCGTCACAGGTGTGGCCAATATCACGCATGAGGTTGCCAATGGCGACCTGATCGTGGTTGATGGCCGCGAAGGGCATGTCCTTCTGCACCCCGACGCCGAAACCACCGCCGCATACCGCAAGCTTCAGCGTGAATTTTTCACAATTAAAGACAAGCTCATCGCCAATCGCGACCAGCCCGCCGTTTCGGCCGATGGCACGCCGGTCGAGCTTCTGGCCAATATCAACAGCGTGACCGACGCCGCCAATGCCGCCCGCACCGGGGCCATGGGTGTGGGTCTTCTGCGAACGGAATACATCTTCCTGACTCACCCCGACGTGCCCGACGAAGAAGAGCAATATCGCCACTATCGCGAAATAGTTGAGGCCATGAACGGCCTGCCTGTGACCATTCGCACGCTTGATGTCGGCGGCGATAAATCAGTGCCCTATCTCGGCCGCCGGGTTGAGGCCAACCCCTTCATGGGCTGGCGATCCATTCGCCTTGCTTTTGAACACCCGAAACTTTATGAAACGCAGATCCGTGCGATCCTTCGGGCCGGGGCTCATGGCCGGGTTTCAATGCTCTTCCCGATGGTGACGACACTGGAAGAACTGCGATTTCTAAACCGGATGGTTGAAAATTGCAAATCGGCCCTGGCGGCTGAAGGCCTGCCTTTCGGGCGAGAAGTGCGTACCGGCGTGATGATTGAAGTGCCTGCGGCGGCCATTTGCGTTGATGCCCTTTTGCGGGAAACTCAGTTTATATCAATCGGCTCGAATGATCTTGTGCAATACCTGATGGCAGCCGACCGCGACAATTCCAAGGTGTCACACCTGTGCGAACCGCTTTCTCCTGCCGTCATCAAGGTACTGAATCTGGTTTTTGAATCATCGCGAAAGTCAGGTGTACCCGTAACTCTCTGCGGTGAAATGGCCGCCCAGCCACGGTCGTTTCTGGTGCTTTTCGGGCTTGGCCTGCGCAAGTTCAGCATGAGCCCAGCCTTCGTGCCGGCGATAAAAAACCTGCTCTCACAGGTGACAACATCGCAGGCCGAGCGATTTGCCCACCATGTTCTTCAGTTCAAAACCAGCGAAGAGATCAGACATTACATGTCAGACCGACTGAATGAAATCGCGGCCGACCTTCAGCTTTTTGACATCAGCAACTGATTTCATTCCAAAGGAGTGAAAACCCATGTCAAAATGCTATGCCTGCGATCGGCAACCCATCAGGGCCTGTCTGGCATGCGGCGTTTTTTATTGCCCTGAGCATGGTGTTTTTAAAGAGACGCCTAAGCTTCTAAATCAATATTAAAACTTAAACAGCCGTTGCCTTGACTGTGCCAAAGCCGGTACGGGCCAGAATAAAAAACTGGCGATGATCTTTGGAATTCTCGGCGGGGTTGAAGTGATTCTGGGCACCGTGATTCTAGTCTCCATGCAGCGATTTGCACCTGGCGGCATTTTTCTGCTGCAGGGGCTGATTTTTGGTTTTTTCAGCCTGATTCTCGGCTACAAATCGATGAAAGACGCCGAAAACCGGCGATTGTGATTCGTTAATTGATAACCCTGAATCCCGGCGTCAGTTGCGCCGGGTCAGTTCATCGATAATCGTTGGCATTCCCAGACGATTGCCAAACGTGCCATGCACTTCAATCACGTCGCGGGCATATTCGGCATCGTTCGCCTTCAGCCAGTCGTGCAGCGGCCCAAGCTGATAAAAAGGCACGCTGGGGTAGAGATGGTGCGGCGTGTGCTGGTCCTGCCCATGCACAAAAACGGCCCAGTCGGTAAGCCAGTCGGTGTGAAAAACCCGCGTGTTGGTGATCCGGCCATCATCAGCATTCGAGTGCTGATACATGTCCCTGAGCATCATGAAGTAAGGAAAGGTCGTGCCGATGGGCACAATCCAGAGCAAAAGAAAATAGAGTCTGGCGCGGTCGCCTGTCAGCAGATTAAGCTGTGAAACGGCCAGCATCAGGCCTGAGACATAGGCAATCCGCAGCCAGCCGGCCAGGCGACTATTGTAAGGCTCTTTGAACGGCGACTGGTAAACAGCCCATTCCGGCAGGGCGGCAGCCACAACAGCGGCCAACGCAAGGCTGGCGGCGAGCATCAGCGGTATTTCAGTTGTCAACTGGTTGGCATTCATCCAGCGAATGGCGGCCGCTTCGAATAAAACCAGGCCAATACCAAGCGAAGTGCCAAGCCGTGGCCACTTGCTGAAACCGTCGCCACGGGGGTTGTTTTTCATATAAACATTGCCGCCCTTGCCCAGCACATTAATATAAAAATAGTCAAACTGATATTTCTGAAATGTCAGAGGGCTCAGAAGCGGCCGCAGAAGAGCTTCACGAATGAACTGGGCTCGCGTCAGCGGAAAGAGATGGAGCTTTTTCGACCTTCCTAGATTAATG
>JBJTRR010000101.1:0-9309 GCA_046076185.1 bacterium
CATTTTTTTGAAACACACAACCGTCATCTTTTTGCTTGACGAGTTTTCACAGCCTCCAAAATAATATAGAATGGTAAATATTTAACGTCTCGAGGGAGGAAGCGATGATGCAGGAATTCATGCTCAAACCCCAGTTTTCGCTAGGCTCGGGAATTGCCATCATATTAATTTGGTTGATGGTATTTTTGTCTGCGTTTCTCGGTCTAGCGCTGTTTATCTCGGGTTGGTCGGTAATCATACCTTACATCACCTGCCCTGCAGGTTACTGGCAGGTCAAATCTTTTCTGAGAACTAGAACATGGCCCGATGATCCGGGGGCATCAGCTCTTTTTGGCAAGTGGGTTGCCGTGATCGGTATCTCGTTTTTTTCTCTAATTTTACTTGTCATATCAATAAGTCTGGGGTTTCTTTTTATTCCCCTGGTGATCGTTCCTCCTGTTTTCATCAGTTGGGTCGCCGTGCTCGTACAGATCACCCGTGAATTGAAAGTCGTTCGGCCAAAGCCACCTTTAGTTTCGCCAATGGCTGATACTTACAAGGATGATGCTGTCAAACCGGCTGAATAGAGAAAAAATGTTTATGTGAGTCTACACCACACAGCCTTGAAAATAAATCTGTTCGTAATTATCTATTTTTATAATTGACGAAAATAAGACTCGCTGAGTATCTTTGATTACCAAAGAGAGTTTCTGTGATGATGAACGACGTTCACATGGAAAAAACTGAGTTTTCAATCGGCACAGGTATTGCAATTACCCTAATCTGGCTATTAGTCATCTCGTCGATTTCATGTACTTTATATGTTTTATTGCAGGTTATACCGGGGATGATAATCCCCGTCACAATTCCGCCATTTGCAAATTATGCCGGCTTCTGGGCCACCCGAAAAGTTCTGGATGCCAGGCGTTGGCCTCAGCAACCTGGAATTTTGAATTTGCTTGGGAAATGGGTCGCAATATTTGGTCTAGGAATAATCTCTCTCTCCACATTAATCTTATGCGTCGGATTTTATTTCTATCTGATCCCGCTTCTGGTCATGCCTCCAATAATAGTTGGCTGGGTATCAACATCAATTCTCCTCGTTCGACGATTGAAAGTCAGGCCCGAGGCGATTAATCCAAGGGTCTGACCTGTCTTATCCTTATCAGCATAAATGCTTAACTTACAACAGTGTGGCATTCGACCAGTCAAATACCAAGCAACTGATCCAAAAACACAGCAAGCACCGCACCAATGATTGGGCCTGCAACGGGAATCCAGGCATAGCCCCAGTCAGAGCCGCCCTTGCCGGCAATCGGCAAAATTGCGTGGGCGATGCGTGGCCCCAGATCACGCGCCGGATTAATGGCATAACCTGTTGTTCCACCAAGTGATACGCCAATCGCCCAGACGAGCAGGCCGACCAGAATGGGGGCAAATCCGGCGTCAAGATCCGTCCCGGCCTTGAAGTTCTTGTCTGAGATCATCAAAAGCAGCCCAAACATCAGCACAAAAGTGCCGATGATCTCGCTGATCAGGTTATCCACTGGCTTGCGAATCGCCGGCCCCGTGGCGAAAACAGCCAGTTTGGCCGCCTGGTCCTCTGTCGCCTCAAAATGTGGCCGATAAGCCAGCCACACGATTGCTGCCCCGGTGAAGGCCCCTGCCATCTGGGCAACGACATAGCCCAAACCCATGCCAATACTCATCTTGGCCGCTGCCATCTGGGCAATCGTCACGGCCGGGTTCAGGTGTGCTCCGCTCACTTTTCTTGAGGCATAAACCCCGACCGTCACGGCAAAGGCCCAGCCAGCGGTAATCACAATCCAGCCCGAGTCGTGCCCCTTTGTCTTCTTCAGAACCACATTCGCCACCACGCCGTCGCCCAGAATGACAAGCAGCATCGTACCTATAAATTCCGCAATGAACTCGGGTTGCATCGTGTGGTTCCTCAATCGGTTGAATCTCTGTGCAGCAGTCCGAAAAATCTTCTTCGCTTCAGACAGGCTGGTCAGTTTTCTTCTGATTTTTTTGTTCAAGGGAGACTTGATCAAGCCAGTATTACCGAGCCCCCCTGCCCAATCAAGTGAGTTCAGGCAAGTCTTTTTCGTCGTTGGGTTCTTCAAATCAAAAGCGTCTCAAAATGGCAGGTCGTCATCAGAAAAGTCGTTGGCTCTGGAATCCGGGCACTGATATAGTTAGGTTCTGGCATATGAAAACCGGCTTCATCCCGAAGCGACCTCACACATTCACAACATCTGAAATATCATGAAGATACGAATCGCTATCCTGGCCCTTCTGCCGGCCCTTCTGCCCATGCTGGCAATCGGCCAGCAAGCCGACACTCCCAAAGGGGAAGTCGCCAAATACAGCTTCGAAAATTCGCGAGTCTTTCCTGGAACCTACCGCGATTACTGGGTTTATGTTCCCAAACAATACGACCCTGCCAAGCCGGCCTGCGTCTTTGTCTGCCAGGATGGTATTCAATACAACGCCCCAGCCGAATTTGACAAACTCATCGCCGCCGGTGAAATGCCGGTCACGATTGGTGTTTTCGTCATGCATGGTCGTGTCAAAGCCCAGACTGACAAAGCACTTGACCGCTTTAACAGGTCGTTTGAATACGATGGCCTGGGCGATAACTATGCCCGGTTTATTCTCGACGAACTGCTGCCTGATGTAGAAACCAAAAAAACAGCCGACGGCCGGGCCATCAAATTCTCAAAAAATGGTAACGATCGTGCCATCGCCGGCAATTCATCGGGTGCTATCTGCGCATTCACCGCTGCCTGGGAGCGGCCAGATGCCTTCAGCCGCGTTTTTTCAGCCATCGGCACCTATGTCGGCCTGCGTGGCGGTAACGTCTATCCAACCCTGATTCGCAAGTATGAGCCGAAGCCGATCCGGATTTTCCTGCAGGATGGTTCCAACGACCTGAATATTTACGGCGGCGACTGGTGGATGGCCAATCAGGAAATGCAGCGTGCCCTGGTTTTTGCCGGTTATGACGTGCGCCACATCTGGGGCGATGGCGGCCACAATGGCAAACAGGCAGGCGAGGTCTTTGCTGATGCCATGAAGTGGCTCTGGCGCGACTGGCCCGAGCCCGTCTCGGCCGGCAAAGGCTCGCAGCAGCTTCAGGAAATTCTCTTGCCGGGCGAAGGCTGGGAGCTTGTGGGCGATGGCTATCAGTTCACTGAAGGCCCCACGGCCGATGCCTCGGGAACCGTTTATTTCAACGATATTCCCAACAACAAAACCTATAAAATTGGCGCTGACGGCAAGCCAGTGGTCATCAACGACAATTCCAACCGCTCAAACGGTATGGGCTATGGCCCTGACGGCAAGCGATATGTCGTTTCGACCGGCACCGAGCAGATTTTAGCGATCGATGCCGAAAACAAGGCCGCCGTGATTGCTGAGGGTATTCGAGGCAACGATCTGGTAACCCTCAAAAACGGTAATGTTTATGTGACTAATCCGTCGCAGACCAACGAGCCTGGCAAGGTTTGGCTGATCAAGCCAAATGGCGAAAAAAGCGTGGTTGACACTGGCCTGAATTTCCCCAACGGTGTCACCGCATCGCCCGACCAGTCGTTGCTTTATGTGGCAGAAGCACGCAGCCACTGGGTCTGGAGCTACCAGATTCAGCCAGATGGTTCGCTGAAGCACAAGCAGCGGTATTATCACCTGCACATGCCCGACACGGCCGATGCCGCCGGGGCTGATGGCATGCGAGTTGACCGCGATGGCCGCCTTTATGTCGCTACGCGGATGGGAATTCAGGTCTGCGACCAGGCCGGGCGGGTGAACTGCATCATTCCCACGCCGAATGGAAAGTCGTCGAATTTGACCTTCGGCGGGGCTGATTTCCGGACGATTTATGTCACAGCGGGCGAGAAAGTCTATCGACGGAAGGTGAAAACCACCGGGGCCAACGCCTGGCAGGAACCGCATAAACCTGCTGCACCACGGCTTTGATTTTAAAGTAACAAGCTGATTGGGCTCTGTTCCGGCAATTGCAACCCGGAACAGAGCCCGCTTGTTTTTTACGAATCACTGATTGAAAATAGAGGCCGTTGCCTGGTGTTAAAACAGCCTTGCTGCAGGATGAAGTATGCCTGATCAGACACAGTTTGAAATGCAACTGGAAAATGCCATAAAGTTGCATTCCGCAATGCAAATTGATCAGGCCATATCAGCATATCAAAAACTCATTCAGGAATATCCGGGCAAAGCCGTTAGCCATTATTATCTGGCGATCGTTTTATTGCATAAGAGAGACGCATCAGCCAGCCTTGTTCAGATGCAAAAGGCCCTTGAAATTGAGCCTGAGCATCCAGCCATGCTGGCCGGCATGGGCGATGTTTTGACAACAATCGGACGCTTGAAAGAAAGTGTCCCGTTTTACGAAAAGGCGATTCGACTCGACCCGTCTTCTTTACCTGCTTTACTTAATTTGGGGGCGAATCTCAACGACCTTGGCCGCACCAGTGATTCCGTCAGGATTTTTCGGCAAATCGTGCGTGAACACCCCGACTTCCAGCCAGGCTGGAATAATCTTGGTAATGCCCTGATTGAAATCGGCCGGTCGCAGGAAGCTATCGAACCGCTGCAAAAGGCGATTGAAATCGCTCCTGCCTCGTTCGAAGCATTTTCCAATCTTGCCAAGGCCTTGAATGAACTTGGCCAGAATGAAAATGCAATTGCAATGGCCCGGCGGGCACTTGATGGCAATTCTCTTTTTGCACCGGCATGGATACAGCTTGGCCGTGCCCAGCTTGAACTTGGCAAACCGGCTGATGCTCAAAAATCGCTCTCCAAAGTGCTTGAAATCGTGCCTGAGGCCTGGCCGGCCATGGCTCTTCTGGGAAGCTGCTGCGAAGAGTTGGGCGATATGCGTGGGGCCCAGAATTATTGGGAATCATGTCTCAGGAAAAAGCCTGATCATGCTGCGGTTTTGGGCCAAATGGCATCCAGAAAGAAGCAGAAAACACCCGCTGGCCAGGTCAGTCAAATGCAATCGCTGCTTGACAAAAGTACAACCAAAGCGGCTGATAAAGAGCACCTTGCCTATGGTCTTGCACATTATTTTGATGCCACTGGCGATTTTTCCAAAGCGGCGGCCTGTCTCGACCAGTTCAGCCACTTGCGCGAGGTTAATCTGCATGCCAGAGGGCTCAATTATCACCCAGCCGAATTTCAGCTGCATGTTCAACAAATTCTTGAAATCGCTTCAGCCATGCCTCGATTTAAAAGTGATCAACCACAGGCCACTCGCCTGATCTTTATCACAGGCATGCCGCGGTCTGGCACTTCTCTGGCCGAACAGATTCTGGCCAGTCACCACAAAATTGCTGGGGCAGGCGAATTGACATGGATTCCTGATCTGGTCAGCAAATATTGTCTTTCGAACAGGAATACACCTGATTTGGAGCAAATCGCGAAAAAAATCAGGGCTGATTATTTTCATCGGCTTGCTCAAGCAGGTTATTCCGGGCCATTTGTTGTTGATAAACTGCCCGACAATTTTTTTTATCTGCCGATCCTTCAGAAAATTTTTCCCGAAGCCCTTTTTCTCGTCTGCCAGCGTGACAGCCGCGACACAGCCCTTTCGCAGCGAATGACCCGGTTCGCCCGCGTTCGATGGAACTTGTCGTGGGATCACCAATTATCCCGATTTGCCTTGTTTTATGAGCTTTTTCAGAAATTGATGAATGAAAACACCAGCAACCTGAGGATGATTCACTACGAGAAACTTGCGACGGACATCAGGCCTGAAATTGAGCCACTGCTTTCGACTCTTGGCCTTGGCTGGGATGCAAACTGCCTGAATTTCCACACAACACAACGACAGGTTCACACAGCAAGTTCCGCCCAGGTGCGGCAACCTCTCTATCAGACATCCATTGGCAAGTTTCAAAATTACATCTTTGCTTATGGCGTTGAATTTAAAAAACTCAATGAAATTCAAAAAAATGCTATTCTGAATGACGTCAAGTGATCAATCAGGCAGGGTTGAATCGGGAATCATGCGCAGGCTCAGAGTCGGTCTGAATTCCAGACTTTTATGCGAATCCACCATGAGGGGCTGGACCCGATACACCGTGAACCTGATCCGTTCACTGGTTGAGACTGGCGAAGTCGAGATATTCCTGATCACCGATCGACCCATGGCTGAAGAGCATCGAACAGCTCTGCTACAGTCGTTTGAATCAGGGCTGCTTCATGAAGTCGCATCAGGCCCCATGGCCTACCCAAAGTGGCAGGAACGCTGGTTGCCACAGGCCATAAAATCAAACAAGATCAGTGTTTACCATACGCCTTACCACTATGGAATTCCCTGGCGGGCCGGCTGCCCGACGGTGGCCACACTGCACGACGCTATTGACGCCACCATGAAATTGCCCTGGGGCCAACGATTCAGTCGGGTTGCCCTGCTCAGCCGGTATTATCTCTGGCAATCGCGAAAAATGGCCAGCAGTGTCATCACGGTCAGCCAGTTTTCAGCCGGTGAGCTAAGCCGTTCTTTGAAAATCCCACGGGAAAAAATCAGGGTTGTCTATGAAGCCGCCGATCCGGTTTTCGATCAAAAAGCAAATGAGGCACAAATTGCAGAAGTAACGCAGCGTTACGCGATTTCCCTGAAGCCATACGTTTTTTACGTTGGTGGGCTTGAAGAACGTAAGAATTTTGAAGTAGTGCTTCATGCCATGGCCAGTATGCAGCATAAGCCTTCCTTTCTGCTTGCACTGGCCGGCGGGGCTGAGCAGGATCGTTTGAGATTGGCCGAATTGGCTGGAAGTCTGGGTGTGAGTGCCGACGTAAAATTTCTTGGCAAAGTTCCTGATACTGATCTTCCCGCCCTTTACGCAGGCTCGCTCGCCCTGGTTTACCCCAGTCGCCTCGAGGGTTTTGGTCTCCAGCTTGTTGAAGCCATGGCCTGTGGATGCCCGCTTTTGGTCAGCCAGGCAACCAGCCTGCCCGAGATCGCCGGCCAAGCTGCCGACTATTTTTTGCCTGATGATTCTTCCGCCCTCGCTGCCATGTTTGAGCGTCTTGTGGTTGATTCCGATTTCCCCAGCGACCTGAAACACCGGTCAATGGAACGATCCCGCGATTTTTCATGGGCCGCCACTGCCCTCGGAACACTGGCTGTATATCGAGAATTGGCTGAAATTTAGGAAGAACCGGACCACTGCTGAACAATCTTGGAAAAATTCTTTACCGAATCGCTGTCTTAAGTTAAGATAATAGTAATTGAATGCAGGGGCTGCAGGATTTGATTCCTGTTATCTGCATTGCCCACCCGGCCCAGTCTGCATCTGCTTCCTGATTCGTTGCCATTTGACGCTTCAGGAGAGAAGCCGCCCGGCTCTCTGGCAGGCTGCACTCTTCATCCGCCTGATTTTCGTGTCGAGGGATCTCGCCATGCTCCACATCAATGCTCTGCGGCTTGCGAAACGGACATTTCTTCTGCTAGCGGTTTTTGCCAGTTCAGTGCCCGCCGCTGATTCGGCCAAGTCTGAAAAAACGCAGCCACAGCCCACCGCTCTACAAATACCCTCTGGCGATATCCAGTTAAAAGGTCATCGCGACACGGCCCAGATCATCGTGAGTGGCTCTCTGCCGGGCGACAAACGTGCCGACTTTACGCGAACTGTTAGCCTGAGCAGTTCCGACCCAGCAATCGTCAAAATCACAAAAAACGGCCAGCTTGTTCCGGTGGCTGACGGTTCGGCAACAGTCAGGGCCCAGCTTGGCGACAAGCTTTCGACATCGATCAAAGTCACCGTTTCAGGAATGAAGCAGCCCGACACCGTTTCGTTTCGGAACGACGTGGTTCCCGCCTTCAGCCAGGCCAATTGTAACATGGGCGCCTGCCATGGCACGCCTACTGGCAAGGGTGGATTTAAGCTGAGCCTGCGTGGTTACCTGCCTGATCAGGATTTCACCATTCTTTCGCGTGAAGCCGGCGGTCGTCGTATCGACGTTTTTGCACCTGATGCCAGCCTTGTCCTGAGAAAACCACTGGGCGAAGTGGCCCATGAAGGTGGCCTGCGGCTTTCCCGGAACACAATGTCGCATCAGATGATTCGCGACTGGATATCCGAAGGTGCCATTGATGACCCTGCCGCCCCGAAGGCCTTAAAGCTTGAAATTGCTCCTGAAAATCGGGTGATTCACGAGCCGTTCACCACTCAGCAGGTCGCCGTCCGGGTGACATATTCTGATAACACCGTTCGCGATGTCACTCCGCTTGCCTACTACAACAGTTCGGCCCCTGAAATTGCTGATGTTGATGTGAACGGTTATGTGACGTTTAAATCTGCAGGCGAAGCGGCAATCATCGCCCATTATCAGGACCTGGTGGCAATTGTTCGTCTGACTCATCTGGTGGAAGTGCCTGGCTTCAAGCCGGTCGCCGTGCCCACCGACAATGTGATCGACCAGGCTGTCTTTGCCAAGCTCAACCGCATGCGAATTTCGCCAAGCGTGCCCTGCACCGACGAAGAATATCTCCGCCGTGCCTATCTCGACACAATTGGCGTGCTGCCGACTCTGGAAGAGCGGGCGGCATTCCTGGGTGACAAGAGCCCGGATCGACGTGCCAAACTGGTTGCGAACCTGTTGAATCGTGAAGAGTTTTACGATTTCTGGACACTGAAGCTGGCGGATGTTCTACGCTCCAACGCCCGGCTGATTCAGCCCAAGGGCACACAAGTCTTCCAGCGATGGATTCACGACAGCCTGAAATCAGACAAGCCGATGGATCAGTTCGTTCGTGAACTGCTCACCGCGGATGGCTCGACCTTTAAAAATCCGGCAGCTAATTATTACCGAATCAGCCGCGACCCGGACAGCTCGGTTGAAACCACGGCCCAGCTCTTCATGGGTGTGCGCATTCAGTGTGCCAAGTGTCACAACCATCCGTTTGAACGCTGGACACAGGACGATTACTACGGTTTTGCTGCATTCTTCTCAAGGGTCAAGCAGAAGAAAGGCCTTCTGCCTGACGAAGAAATCATTTACGCCGCGACCGATGGCGAAGTGCGTCAGCCCCGCACGGGTGCCGTCATGAAGCCAAAGGCACTTGGTGGCCCGGTTTATGACGACGCTGCTACGGCTGAAGAACGCCGCACACGCATGGCCAAATGGCTGACGGGGCCTGAAAACCCGTTCTTTGCCAAGAGCCTTGTCAACCGAATCTGGTATCACATGGTCGGCCGGGGCATTGTCGAGCCTGTTGATGATTTCCGCGACTCGAACCCGGCTTCAAACGATGAGTTGCTTGATGGGCTTTCGGCCGATTTTGTGAAAAACGGCTAT
>JBJTRR010000102.1:0-3237 GCA_046076185.1 bacterium
GTTGATCCAGATTGTTCAAATATCGAATTTCTAGTGTGAAAGCCTGAAAAGAAGTTCAAGCCGTTTTCGCCATCACTGGTAAATAAACAGGGACTTATTGCAATTCAAATTGCAATTCGCCCCCGCTCGAATTCCAGAGCCTATCAATTCACCACGATTGGCTCGGTACCCTTGTAGTGGCCGGGGTCGCGGGTGACGTTCTTGATGAACTCGGCGAACTGCTTGGCACCCTTCGGGTTATGAACCGTTGACGGCAGGTTAACCTGCCTGAGCCTGTCGGCGAAGCTGGCGCGGTATTCCGGTTCGTCCACCAGGCGGATCAGCTTCTTCATGTATTCGTCGTCGGTGGTCGAGATCAACTCGTCCAGGCCGGCTGAGCGGAGCATGGCGGGGCCGATGCGGTTGAACCAGCGATAGCCTTCGCGAACGAGGGTGGGCTTGCGTAGGTGGAGGTTGTCGGATACGGTATTCGACCCGGCGAATGGGAAGACGTCGATGGCGAAATCGCCTTCTTCCATCAGAGCCATGTATTCTTCATAGGCCACATGCGGAACGGCTTCGACCCAGGAATTGGAAAGCTGGCGTGAGAGGTCGTTCAGGAAGGCGGCATAGCCCTTGTGCAGGATGGGGGCGTTACCCGCGAAGACACGCAGCTTGGCCCGGTTTTTGCACTGCTTGAGGGCGTTGTTGACGGTTTCCAGGCATCGCCAGTGGATCTTCTGGCCATACCACGAGCAGTTGATGAGAATTTCAGTGCCCTGCTTCACGCGGCCCTTGAGCTGATAGGTGGGCGGTTCGTGAACGGCACCATAGCCCGGCAGAAGGACAAGACGCTCAGAATAGTTTTGCGGGGCGATGATCGGGAGATCAACTTCCTGACCGCTGATGAAGTAGTCGATCTTGCCGCCGAAGGTTGAAGCCGGGTGGCCGGTCATGATCATCTGCACCGGTGCGATGCGGAGATTTGACATGAGGATTGAGGGGAGAGTCATGCCGATGTCAGGGTAGATGACGGCGGCGAAGTCGTTGAGTTCGAAGGGAGTGGCGTCAAGCCGGGCACCGTCGAAATTGACCTGGCGGACGTCCTTGAACATTGAGGTGTCAAGCTGGTCGGCCGGGCGGATGGAGTGCATCAGCGTGAGGTCGAAGTCGTCTTTGAGGGCTTCGATATATTGGCCCAGGGTGCGGTGAACGCTGTGACCCTTAAACCAATAATCGCTGAAGACGGCGATCTTGCGGGGGTTCGGGGTGTTGTGAATGGGCACCTGAATGTGGCGCTGGATGGATTGGTTAATCAGCTCTTTGGCGCGGCGTTCTTCGGGGATGCCGAGATAGGTGCAGCCGAAGTAGAGTTCCTGAATATCAAAGGCCGGCAGAACACGGTGGTCCATCTGGGCGAGGAAGCGAGCCAGGTTGCGGGTGACTTTTTCGTTGCAGTTGCCGCTGAAGACGGTCTTCCAGGTTTGGTAGAGCCACTTGCTGGCAAGTTCGGGGTTCAGCAGCATGAGGTTGGCGACGTCCACTTCCAGCTCGTTTCGGGCTGAGTAGAGAACCATCGTTTTGTAGATTTCCTGCTTCTGGCCACGCACCATGATGATGTGCTGGTCAGTGTTTGAGCGAAGGCAGCCGGCCATGATGTTGCCGATGAGGGCATTGTACATCAGGACAGGGAAAGCGACCTGCTCCATAATTTCGAAGTCAGGCTGAATGAAGACAGAAAGAGCCGAGCTGACGATACGGCCGAGAAATTGGCGTTCAGCGTCGTTAATACCAAGCACGTTCAGGTTATTGATGGTCTGCATCAGGTGCAGGAAGGCACCATTATATTGCTGCTGATTGCCGTCGGCATAACCCGAGAAAAGGTTACGAAGGATAACCTGAGGGTCGTTGGGGTCTTGAGCCGGGGCCGCAGGCTGGGCCGGTGGGATCACAAGAGGTGGCAAATTCAGGGGCTGAGGCGTTTGCATGGTGTTTCGGCTACCGTTGTCTCTTCATGATTTGCAAGCAGTTGGGGGCAAAAGAACTGGCTGATTTCAGACTCGCCAAATTCACCTGAGCCGCATACTCTTGCAAAAACCGGCCTGATTATGTTGAGGAAGATCAAGAGATCACACCCTCAATATAGAACATGATTCACACAGATGATTAGAAAAACTTGGCCTGAAAGAATCAAGCGGGCACGGTTCGGGCGGGGCGGCATTTGGTGATCTTGGTATGGGTTATAACGATCAGCCAGTCTTTAGCTTTTGTGATTATTTAGCGTGATACAGGCTGAAAAAAGAAAGAATAATTTGGCTCGTTTTGAATTTGCCGGTAAGGCAGTTCGAGATAGAACAAGCAGGTTTCCAATGGGTTCCATGTTTAAAAAATGCAACTTTTGATCAAAAGTACAAAAGTGTCCAGGGAGTATTTCGATGCGAGGTCGTTCGAATTCACTGTATTTCGTAAGACGAGTCAAGGCTGGGGCTATGGTTGTTCCGCCACCTTTCATGTCGATCTCGCCGTCATCAGCCACGATGGACCGATGGGGGGCGGCGCGATCTGTTCAAGTGGTGGTTGGGCTGTCGGCCGCACCTGTTCAGACAACCACGGTGACACTGGCTTTGAGCGACCCTTCGGTGACGGCGAGTGCAACCCTTCTAACATTCGGGCCGGGTTTGCCAACCAGTGCGACTGTCACTTTGATCGGCACCACCTACGGGCCAAATAATGTGACGATGACGGCCACGCCCAGTAACCCGGCCATTATGCCGCAGGCTTTGCTGATAACCCGGCAAAACTTTGCCCTGCCGGTGCAGTCGGGGCTTGAGTTCTGGTTCAAGGCTGACGGTGGTGCTTGGACGGCCTCTGGCCAGCAGGCGACAGCCAATAACGACTTGATTGCCCAACTTTTTGACATGTCGGCCAACGGGCGTTCGATGTTGCAGGCCAACACGACATTTCAGCCGAAATTCCAAAATAATCAGCAGAATGGGCTGCCGGGGGTTGTCTTTGACGGTGCCGACGATTTGCTGGAATTTACGAACTCGCTGAGTTTGAATGACCTGTCAATTTATTGGGTTGGCAAATTCGTCGAGTCTCCTTCTGCAAGTTCGTCGTTATTCCATGGGTCAACAGCAAATTCTGCCGCAAATAACTATGTCAACGGAATTTACTGGTTTCAGGGCGGTGATATTTTACAGTCAGCTGCCGGTACTTTTAACCAGAATACTCCATATAGCGTACAAATACTCAGGG
>JBJTRR010000103.1:0-1284 GCA_046076185.1 bacterium
TGCTCTACCGACTGAGCTACCCGATCAAGCGAGAGGCGTACCTCTCACGCTCTAATTTTTACACTGAGTTCCTGCAAAAGTCCAGTATCTACTAAGGAAGATGCAATTTTCTATCCCGCAGAGTTTTCTCTAAGTGATTCAAAAATCTGATGATGTAACCATGTCGCCATGCCTGTCGGAAATTTTTTTTGACGTTTTTCGTCAATCATCAGGCAAGTGCTTCCGGGATTTTCAATAAATGCGTTAACATATTGCAAAATAAATGGTTAGCGAAATTTATGCCGGTTCACAATCAGGGCCTGACGATTGACCTGCCCTGAAAAGGGTGAGATAATAGCAATAGCTTCGGAAGATCTCTTCTCATGAATTACAGAAGATTTTCTCGGCAAAATCGGTGCAGCTTAAGGTTGTGCGAGATTGGCGTAGAGGGTCTGGATGGGAGCTGAGAAGCTTTTACTGAAGCGGGCCTTTTCCCTTGTGGGTGAAGGTGGCGACCGGCCGTGTTTTTGGAATCGGCGGTCGCGGGCGAGCCTTTCGGCAGACTTCCGGACTCAAACGGAAGGCCTCAGGCACGCCCAGGTTTAACCCGCGTTGCGCGGGGAGGGAGTGAAATGGCTACTGTATTTACGCCGCAGACGGAACAGTCAACCAAGGTCCGTTTTGCACATCGGTTCAAGATGGTCGTGACAAAACCATCGAACACATCTGGAAACATTCGGCCTCGTCGTCTGGTTGCCGAGGCACCCGACGCTGGGCACACCCGTCGAGGCAACGAAGCCGGCGAAATGTGGACGCGAAATGCGGAAGCACCTGATGCCGGATATGGTCGCTGAAATGCTATGAGAAAGGAGTACTACGATTTGTAGCATGGTCGAATTGAGAGCTGAGCGGTCGCGCCAGGTTCTTCTGCCCAACCCGGCAGAATCTGAAGGCACCACCGCACCGTTCTGCCGGCCTGTGATCTGCTCCGGTCCTCGCCCAGGCCCACTTCGCCGAATCCTTCGACCCGGCGAAACGCCCATGGCATGATGAAACCGGGCAATGCGGCTTGGATTCAAACCGAAGAACTGCCCGCTGCCGGCTTTGCTCAAAATTTCAACCGCCTGCCGGATTTATCCCCGGCAGGTGTTTTCTTTATTCGGAAATACCACAAATCATTACTATTTAATAATTTATGGCCTGAATGCCTTGCCCTGCAAATGGCCTTGCAAACTTTTTGTGCGACAATTGGCCCAACCTGGCCAATGCACTTTGCATCGGCTTGAAAATTGCTCCATAATATTT
>JBJTRR010000104.1:0-6552 GCA_046076185.1 bacterium
AATCGTCGTCGGCAATGTCGGGAATGCCCACCACCAGCACCCGCATGCGGCCGGCAGCCGAATGCACAGCCAGCGGCGGAATGTGAACCAGCGAGCCTTTAGCCACCGGGTGTTCGTGGCCATCAACCGTGACAGTGCCCGAGCCATCAAGCACATAATAAAGCTCGGTCGATCGCTTGTGAAAATGGGGCCTGGCACCGTCAATATCAACAGCATGGGCCCACGCGGCAGGGTTCAGCAAGGCATCCTCGCGGCTGATCAGCCGGTCGCGCCAGCCGCAGGCACTTCGCTCTCGCTGGGTCTGCCCCTCGTGTCTCACCAAAACCGGTTTTTTTGACGTCTCTTCCGGGCCTGAAGGCATCTGAATCACTCCTGATCATCTGATAAAATGCATGTTAGCAAAAATGCCGGCGATTCTCATGATTTTACTGGTGGGGAACCACGCTTTTTCATGTGAATTTATTGAATGATTGGAAAGCAACCGTGATTTATTTGTAGAATGGGCAGGACCATGCTGATTCGTGCCCTTGTTGTTCTATCGCCTGACCAAACCTGGCACGTTTTCCGCCAGTCGCAGTGGATGGCACACCTGCGCCGCGACATTTCTGCGGCAAATTGGCCAAAGCTTCATTTTGATATTTCGGAAAACGATTTTTTGAGCATGCTTCAGGCCTTGGCTGAATGGCAACAGACACCACCCGAAGAAATAAATCGCGTGCTTGAGCGTTTCGGGGCTGTTACAATTGCCAGCCCGGGCAAGGCAAATCATCAAGACTGAAAAAGGCTGGCATGATGCGACGACAACTCTTTGACGCAAATCAGATCATTCCACGTCTGCTGGTTTTCGGCTTCATGCTGGCCACGGCAGAGGCACAGACACAGCCACTGACCGAACTGGTCAAACAAGAGTCAGGCCAATTAAAAACCGATCAACCCAAGCGCATTGCCTTCTGGCCACTTCAGACCAATGCCGAATTCGCTGCTGGGTCAGACGTCAAACGTTCAACGGCCCTTGGCCTCGGCTTTGAAGCGGGCCCGGCTGAACGATTGGGGAAGGCGTCGGTTTGGAATGGCCGCAACAGCCTGATTGAAGCGAGTGTCGGGCCTGAACTTGAATTTGGCCGCGAGGCTTTTTCTGTCAGTCTCTGGCTGAATCTTGACGGGGCCGACGACGATTTGCCGGGCGATCTTGTGAACCATTTTGACCATGACACGCAGACGGGCTGGTCGCTGGCCGTGACGGGCCGCAGCGGGCTGGTGCACAACCAGTCAAACCACCGGCAGATTGCTTTTGGAATCAATGACAATCGTCATGGATCGGCATGGGTTGATCACGGACGCCCTGGTCAGGCCGTTTATGTGCATGCCCTGGCTGTGCATGATGGCCAGCTTTTTGCTGGAACATGTGACCCCGGCGCGGGGCGGCAGGGCGGCGTTTTTCGATTTGAGCCGCCGGATCGCTGGATTAACACCGCGGCCCCGGTGCGGGCCAATGCCGTCACTTCGCTGGCTGTTTATCAGGGCGAACTTTATGCCGGCACCGGCAAATACAGGCTGGCAGGTTCGGCGCTTGAGGAATCAAAAAACGAGACGCCCGGTGGCGAGATTCTCAAGCTTTCTGCCGATGGCACCTGGTCAGTGGTCGGCAAATTGCCGGAAACCGAAGCCGTTGGCGGCCTGGTGGTCTTTCAGGGCAAGCTGCATGCCAGTTCGCTTTATCGCCCCGCCGGTTTTTTTCGCATGGAAGGGCCCGGCAACTGGGCCAGCCTGCCCACGCCCGGCGGCAAACGGCCCGAGGCCATGGCCGTGCATAACAACAAGCTATATGCCAGCGGCTATGACGAAGGACATGTGTATGAATATGATGGTCGTAAGTGGTCTGACCTGGGCCCGGTCGGCACGAATACGCAGACATATGGCTTTGCGGTTTATCGGGGCGGGCTTTATGTTTCAACCTGGCCTGAGGGCAAGGTTTACAGGCACGAGGGTGCGACCCGCTGGGCCGATTGTGGCCGGCTGGGCGAATCACTTGAGGTGATGGGCCTGGCGGTGCATAATGGGTCGCTTTTTGGCGGAACTCTGCCATCGGCCGAGGTTTACCGCTATCTTGGCGGGCAAAAATGGCTGACGACCGGCAAGACCGACCCGACGCCAGATGTAAAATATCGCCGGGCCTGGAGCATGGCTGAATTTCAGGGGCGGCTTTTCTGTGGCACTTTGCCATCAGGGCATGTTTATTCGTATCAATCGGGGCTGGCAAGCACCATCGACAAACCGGTCGGGCCCGGCTGGCATCACGTGGTGGCCGTGCGAGACGCGAAATCACTGAGGCTTTATCTCGACGGCACTCTGGCGGCTGAGGCGGCTTCGCCCAAGGCGGGCGAGATCAATGTTTCGGCAAAATCGTCGCTGAAAATTGGCCATGGTGTGCATGACAACCTGCGTGGGCGGCTGCGAGATGTGGCGATTTATCGGGGCACGCTGAGTGCCGGTGAAATCAGCCGACTGCATGATGGCCGTGATCAGCCTGAGAAACATTGACCCATTGCCTATATCAACAACTGAAGAAACCTTTTCATCTCACCCCGAGACCGACTGAAAGCCCCAAAAATGCCCAAAATTACGATTGAAAACGGCCCAGTGGTGGAAGCTGCCGAAGGCACGAAGCTGGTGCTGGCCATCAGCGATTCCGGCACCGATATTCTGCACCGCTGTGGCGGAAATTCAAGGTGCACGACCTGTCGGGTAGAAATCCTGGAAGGCGATGCCGGCGAACTGACCGCAGTGGAAGCCGAACGCATTGGCCGAGAGGCTGACTGGCCGGCCAATCGCCGCCTGAGCTGCCAGGTGCGTGTGGCGGGCGACCTGACGGTGCGTGTGCTTTCCACAGCCACTTCCACCGGCATGCCCAGCGGCCCCCGGCCGATCGATTGATTATTCAGGCGAATTGTCATTATCCTGTGTGAATCAACCAAGCATGGTTCGGCTTAGATAACTGCCGGGCCTGCTTTTTTCACACGGAGAAGATCAATGCTGCGTCGCACCCCGCTTTTATTGCTGCTTTTGCTTGCTGGCCTGAGCCCAGCCCATGCCCAGTGGAAGCCGGCCCCGGTGCCCATTTCTACACCATGGGCGGCCAGGGTTGATCTAGCCAGCCCTTTGCCGGAATATCCGCGCCCGCAGCTTGTGCGGCAATCACGCCCGTGGTGGAATCTTAACGGCCTTTGGGATTATGCCATTGCGCCCAAAGACCAGGCCGAGCCGCCGAAGAGCTGGGCCGGGCAAATTCTGGTGCCCTTCGCCATTGAAAGTTCGCTTTCGGGCGTGGGCAAAACGGTTGGGGCTGAAAATCGGCTCTGGTATCACCGCAGCTTTGTCGAACCGGTAAAGCGACAGCCTGGCGACCGGATCATTCTAAATTTTGGCGCCGTTGACTGGCAGGCTGAAGTCTGGCTCAATGGCGTGAAAGTGGGGAGCCACACAGGCGGCTACACGCCATTTTCAGTGGATGTGACTGGCCCGTGGAAAGATGACGGCAAGCAGGAACTTGTGGTGGCCGTGTGGGATCCTTCCGACGCCCACTGGCAGCCGCGTGGCAAGCAGGTGCGAAAGCCTGAGGGTATCTGGTACACCTCAGTGACGGGCATCTGGCAGACAGTCTGGCTGGAAGTTCGGCCCGAGCAGGCGGTGGACAGCCTGAAAATTACGCCTGACCTGGCGGGTCAGAAGGTTGTCGTTCGTCCGACATCACAAACGGCGGCACGTGCGGGCGTTCGGCCTGTGGCAGAAGTCACTGTTTTTACAGGCAATGTGCTTGTTGCTCAGGCCACAGGCGAAGTGAATGCTGACGTGGCGGTGAGCATCCCCGGCCCGAGGGCATGGTCGCCAGAAGATCCTTTCCTGTATGACATTCGCATCAGGCTTTTGCAGGGTGCAGCAGTGGCCGACGATGTGACCAGCTATGTTGGCATGCGGTCGGTGGCCGTGGGCAAGGATGAAAACGGTTTTAATCGCATATTGCTGAATGGTCGGCCTTATTTCATGTGTGGCCCGCTGGATCAGGGCTGGTGGCCTGACGGGCTTTATACGGCCCCGACAGATGACGCACTTTTGTTTGATGTGGAAATGACGCGGCGATTTGGCTTTAACATGGCCCGCAAGCATGTGAAGGTTGAGCCGGCCCGGTGGTATTATCATGCTGACAGGCTGGGCCTTCTGGTTTGGCAGGACATGCCCAGCGGCGACAAATACATTAGTCCGACGCAGGCTGATATTGTGCGATTGCCAGAGTCGGCCGCGAATTTCAGGGCCGAATGGCGGGCGATTATGGAAAGTGTGTGGAACAACCCCTGCGTGGTGGTGTGGGTGCCATTTAACGAGGGCTGGGGGCAATTTGAGACCGATAAAATTCTGGCCGAGACCAAGGCTTTTGACCCGACGCGGCTGGTGGACGGGCCGAGCGGGTGGACGGATCGGGGCACGGGCGACCTGAACGACATGCACCGCTACCCCGGCCCTGGCATGCCGAACCTGGAAGACAAACGGGCGGTAGTGCTGGGTGAATTTGGCGGCCTGGGGCTGCCTGTGAAGGGGCACACCTGGCAGAACGAGAAAAACTGGGGCTATCGCAGCTTCACCGAAATTCCGGCCCTTCGCTCGGCTTATGCCGATTTGATCAAAAAGCTCAGGCCGCTGGTGGCTCAGGGCCTGGCTTCAGCCATTTACACGCAAACGACTGATGTCGAGATTGAAGTGAATGGCCTGATGACTTACGACCGTAAGATTATGAAATTTGATGCTGCTGAACTCGCCGCCATGCACGCGCCGCTGTATCAGCCGATGGCCCCGATTCGCACAACGACACTGGTGCCCACCAGCGAGAAATCGCCGCAGATATGGCAATATATCACGGCACAGGGGCGGTCTGACCTCTGGTACACCAACGGCTTCGATGCCGAAGGCAACGGCTGGAAAAGTGGCGAGGCCGGGTTTGGCACGGCCGAAACGCCCAACACCCGCGTGAAAACAGTCTGGAATACGCCTGATATTTTTATCAGGAAAAAATTTACAATAGACCAGTTGCCAGCCGGTGGCACTCTGGTTTTGCGAATCTTTCACGACGAGGATGCCCAGGTTTATATCAATGGCGTGCAGGTGGCTGATTTGAAAGGCTATAACGGTGGTTATGATGAAACTGAACTGCCGGAAAAAGCAATGAAGGCCCTTCATTCCGGCACGAATGTCATAGCCATTCATGTCAGGCAGACTCGGGGCGGGCAATATATTGATGCCGGTCTTTTCATTCGTGAATGACTGCAAAAGGCGAATATCAGGCGAGAACCATGGCTTTTGTCGCTTATCTTGAATGTTCGGTGTGTCGGCAGCAGTTTCCGGCCGACACGATGATGAATCTTTGCCCGCACGACCAGCGGCCGGTGCAGATTGTGCTTGATTTGGATCGGCTGAAGCGTGAAAAAGGCCGGGATGGCTGGTGGAATCCCGCTGAAAAGTCACTCTGGCGATTTGGCGGCCTGCTGCCGCTGGATTTGTCGGATGATGCCGACGCCCGGTTTATCATTAACCGGGGCGAAGGGCATACGCCGGCCCTGCCCTATCAGGCATATCCGTATGCTATTTCTGGCAAATTTCGTCTGGAGATCAAGGATGATGGCCGGCACCACTCCGGCTGGGGCGGTAACCCAACATTTTCCTTCAAAGACCGGGGCATGGCAATGACGGTAAGCATGGCCCGCCGCTTTGGCCTGACGAAGCTGGCTGTGCCCACCCAGGGCAACGCCGGCGATTCGCTGGCAGATTATGCCATGCCTGCCGGGCTTGAAGTGGCGGTGATCATGTCGCCGGATACGGATCGGCCGGTGATGGGCAATGTGGCGGCCCTGGCGGCACTTTATCCGCAGAATGTGCATCTTGAGCTGATTCCGGGTACGATTGTCGATTGTGCGGCCCGCATGCGCGAGCACTGGCTGCCCCAGGGCTACTTTAATGTGGCCACGTTTCAGGAGCCTGGCTGGCGCACCGAAGGCAAAAAGACGCTGGGGCTGGAAATGGCCGAGCCTGCTGGCGACCGCCTGGCTGATGGCCGATGGGAACTGCCGGATGTGATCATTTACCCCACCGGCGGGGGGACAGGTGTCGTGGGGATGGCCAAAGCCTTTGACGAACTTCAGACGCTGGGCCTGATCTCTGACAAACGGCCACGCATGATCTGCGTGCAAAGCGAGGCGAGCACGCCCATTGTTCGGGCCTGGGAAGCGGGCGATGCCGACATTACCCCCCTGCCCGCCGGGGCCACAGTGGCCACGGGCCTGAATGTGGCGAGAAACCCGGGGCATATCAATGTGCTGAAGATTGTGAGAGAGTCGGGCGGGATGGCTTTGACGATTGACGAACCAACGATTCGCCAGACAATTCGTGAGGAATGGCAAGAGCGGCGAATGGCTTTTTCACCTGAGGGGGCGGCGGCGCTGGCGGCGATTCCGCGGCTGCTTGATCACGGCATGATTTGCCCCGGCGACCGCGTTGTGGTGGTCA
>JBJTRR010000105.1:0-1235 GCA_046076185.1 bacterium
TGGCCAGCCCCTCTCATGGTGGGAAGTTGCCGGCGAAGATGGCCAGTTCAAAAAGGCTGAAGCCAAAATCGATGGCGACCACGTCATCGTGAAATCGGCCGATGTGGCTGCCCCCGTGGCCGTCCGCTACGCTTATCATCAGGCCGCCGAACCCAACCTTTCCAATAAGGAAGGCCTGCCGGCTAGCCCGTTCAAGGCCGGCGGCAAATAACTGCCAGCCACTTTTGAAGTAAGATTGTGGCGGGGTGAACCCTGTTCGCCCCGCCAGTTCATCCAGCTGACCAGTTAATCATATATTCTCATAAAAGGATACCATCATGTTCAGCCGTTCATGGGTTTTGGCCACAACTTTTATGGCAATTGCATTAAACAGTATTTCAGCCGATGAATTGAAATTGAATTTAAGAAAACAGGTTGAAACCGCCAAAGATTCCGGCCGATATCACACCATCACCAGCCCGGCGACATGGAAGCCCGAAGAAACCGCCATGATCGTCTGCGATGTCTGGGACGCGCACCACTGCCTCAATGCCGTTCGCCGCATGGAGCAATTTCTCCCCCGGCTTGACGACGCCCTCAAAAAAGCCCGCGCCCAGGGCGTGACCATCATCCACGCCCCCAGCGACTGCATGGCCTCCTACGCCAACCATCCCGCCCGCCAACGCGCCATCGCCACACCCAAAGCCGCCAAACTCCCTGCAGACATCGGCAAATGGTGCAGCATGATCCCGGCCGAAGAAGCCGCTGCCTACCCCATTGATCAGTCTGATGGCGGCGAAGACGACGACCCCGCCGAACACGCCGAATGGGCCGCGAAATTAAAGGCCCAGGGCCGCAACCCCAAACTGCCTTGGAAGGCCCAGCACCCGGCCATCGGCATTGACGAAGCCAAAGATTTCATCTCTGACAAAGGCGATGAAGTCTGGAGCATTCTTGAATCACGTGGCATAAAAAATGTCATATTGGCAGGTGTTCATACCAACATGTGTGTGCTCGGCCGCCCGTTTGGCCTGCGGCAGATGACCAAAAACGGCAAGAATGCCGTGCTCATGCGCGACCTCACCGACACCATGTATAACCCCCAGCGTCGCCCTTATGTCAGCCATTTCACCGGCACGGAACGCATTATCGACCATATCGAACAGCGGGTCTGCCCCACCATCACCTCCGACCAGTTCACCGGTGGCAAGCCGTTCCGCTTTAAAGACGACCCTCGCCCGCGTCTTGCCATCATC
>JBJTRR010000106.1:0-4766 GCA_046076185.1 bacterium
ACTTCGCAAATCAAACCCCGAAAATTAGAACAACCTGATTTATCTTATGAAATGAGAACCAATAGTAATGATACAGCCAACATCGCCTTGATCACCGAAACTGCAAAGGCACCTGGGCAAGATCAAAACGAAACAAAAAAAATTGAAATTGCTGAAGTAAAGTCAACACCTAATGTCACAATATTAACCAAAACGGCTGACGCATCTCAACCGGATGAAGTCGAAGAAAAGAAGCTTGATCCGGAAATCATGAACCTGGTAAATCGGCTGGGGCAAATTGATCGCAGGCATCTTGTTCAGATTCATGTTGATGTGGCAAACGACCGTGTTTTTAACGGAATTCTCAGAACCATTGAAAAATATCGTTCAAAAGATGCCCAGGTTGCTCTTCGACGTATCGAAGAAAATGATGACAATCCCCCGAAATATGATTTTGTCGCCATGGTGCCCACACAGCTCGTTGATGAGATGAACACAGAGCTGGAGAAGAGCTTCAATGGAAATGTCGAGCTGCACAGCCCGCTCGAGGAATCATGGAACAACGAGATGGCCGAAGAACTTGAACCCATTGCCCGCGAGACCATCGAAACAGCCATCGCAGAATCCGACGATCCGCAGGCCAGGCTCAGAGAATCACAGGGAAATTCGACTCAAAAACCCACTTCCATAATTAACAAACCAAATCGCACGTCGGCTGACATCCGCAGGGATCTTTACAGCCAAAGAAATTCAGTTAAAGAACTAACAGCACCTGGCAGTGGATCCTCGATGGATGAAGTGGTTGTGAGAATTCGCTCTGACTCTGCGAAGCCCGAGGGTAATTTTGGCAGGGCCCGGGTAAACACCAGACGCATGAACAGGAAGATGAAATAAGATGATTTTTGAATTGTTTTCTCAGAAAGTCGGCTTTTTTCTTGACAATGGCAACAAGAAAGACGTATATTCTTCTTGTCGGGCAGATAGCTCAGTTGGTAGAGCACAGGACTGAAAATCCTGGTGTGGAGAGTTCGATTCTCTCTCTGCCCATTCAAAAGTCTTTAATTTTATCCTTTACTTTTGTTCGGTATCCGAAATAAGAATTTACTTTCCTAACTCGTTCATAAATTTTGGAAATTTCATCGGCCGGGAATCATTCAATCCCCGGCTTCAAACCATTTGAACGTTATTCAAAACAGCCCGGCGTTAAGCGGGCAATGAATGGGCAGCTTCGCGTGCCTTGATCATCAAAGGGCTGTCGGCCGAAGTCGAGGCCGGCAAGTTGCCCATCATCGCAGCCGTAAGAAGTTCACGATTTCTCGGCGTGCCAGCCAGCAGCGATTCTTCCCAGGCTGCCGCCCCAAATTTGTAGTCGTGGCTGTCGCGGCCCTTATGGAAGATCATGCGACGGGCAGCCGCAAAAATTGCTTCGTGCGACCCTCCATTTTGAAGGAAGCCAAGTGTTTTTCTAGCCGCATCAGTCCGATTCTTGCCAACGGTTGCGAAGATATCGGCAATCGCTTCATCGGGTGCCTTGGGTAAATCCAATGGTTCAAGCTGATTAATATCAAGGGCAGGGGCGTCGCCCAAAGCCTGTCGGAAAAGTGTCACCCACCCCGCAGCCTGTGCCATGGCCAGTTTTCTGGTGGTGTCATCGCCCGCCGCTGTAAAGATATAATGCAGCGCATTGATTGATGTCACCGCATGCAGCGAAACAATTCCAGGCTTTCTCAGAAGAAGTTCGTTTGATCCCTTCAAAATCACATCCCAGATGGCCTGGGGGCTGCTCCCGGATTTCACAAATTCTGCCATCGCCGCTCCAGCATCTTTTGGCGCAGCTTTTCGTAGGCCTTCAATCAGCGATTCGGCTGAATTGCCCTTGCCGCCGGTGCCATCTGGCCAGTGTTCCGGAAATTGGCGAACGACTTCCAGATTTTCAACATAGGGGCCCACGACATCCATTCCGGCCGCACCCTGCCTGTCAAGAAGGGCGAAGGCCAGCGATCGCAACACCGGCTCGGCATTCTGCCAGCCAATGGCCTGAAGAGTTCGCCAGCACTGGGCTGCAAAAATGGCTTTATGGCCAATATTTCGCTGGTCGCGAATGGCATATTTCCAGAACGATTCCATCACATCGGCAGCGCCATGAGCCCGCCCAAAGGCCACAATCGCGGCATCAGCCGCTTCGGCGTCCCATTTTTCCATGGCTTCATGAAACGCTGATTTTGCCTGCCAGGCTTTCGGCAGCCGCGTTTCATCAACCGGGCCAAGTGCCCAGTCGCCTTCTTTGACATCCGTAGCCTGCGACGCCTTGAATGTATCAAGCGCCCAAAGCATCGGCAAAAGACGTTCATCCACCGCAGCCGCCTGCCCCAGAAGGTGTGCCGAATGAATGACCATGACCGCATGAAATTTGAAGCCCACGGGCCGGGGTTTGATATTCCTGATTCCAGCGAGAAACAGCCCGGCCATCAGCTCACGATAAGCCAGCCCCGCTTTGAGGTGGCCAATGGCAACTTCAATAATCTTTTCACGTGGGGTCTCTTCAATCCAGCGAACAACAGGCTCGATCTCTGGCCTTAGCCTCACTGCCTCTGGCTTGACTTCCATGGCCCGGGTGTCGAAGGGCGTTATCGCCATCGCACGGGGGCCCAGACCACTGCCCAACGACCAAACGGCTGATGCCTGAAGAAGGCGGCGGCGTGGAATATGAAGGTGCATTTTTCACCCTGGTGAAGGTTGCAGGAAAACCGGAGGCGGGTTGATTAAGCATGATTATTCTGGCTCGGGGCGTGCCGGGCAAGAGGGTTGACACGCAATTTAGTGAAATCACTGGCAGATCTTTCAGGACAACATGATTCTGACTGGAAATTTCCTGCACGATCCGTCATGATGTGCTTCACGCAAATCAGCGGCTAAATGCGGTTTTCAGGCATATTCAGTTCTGCTGATTGCCGACCTGAGCCTCACCGAGATCATCTGCACGAAGGAATAACCGGAGCAAGCCTTGTCTCTCGCAAGTGCATCTATCCCTGACAGCCCTTTCAGCCCGGCCGCTGATACCGTGAAAACGCCTGAATCCGTTGATCATGTGCTTCATGAGATCCGTCAGGCAGGTGAACATCACACGGCTATTTTTCCTTCAGGTGGGCAAACTTCCTTTGATTTTGGTGGCAACAGGGCCAGAGCAGGAATATCGCTTTCCTCGCTGAAGCTCAACCGGGTGATCGACTACCCGGCCGACGACATGACAATTACCGTCGAAGCCGGCCTGACACTGGGCGAACTGCAAACCATTCTGGCCGGGCAAAACCAGTATCTGCCTATCGATCCGCCACAGGCTGATAAAGCCACAATCGGCGGAATCATGGCAACAGGGTGGACAGGCCCACGCCGACATCAGGCAATGCGGCCACGAGATCAGGTCATCGGCCTGGCTTTTGTCAGCGGTCGGGGCGATCTGGTCAGGGGCGGAGGCAAGGTCGTGAAAAACGTCGCTGGCTATGATTTTCCCAAGCTTCTCACAGGCTCTGCCGGAAGCCTGGGCATGATCACCGAACTAACGTTTAAGGTTCGCCCAAGGCCTGAAAGCACGGCTCTCGCCATTGTGCAAATTAATGATGCCAAAGACCTTGCAGATTATCTGACCAGACTTAACTCCTCAGCCACCAGGCCAACTGCGATTGAACTACTCAACACCAAGGCTGCTGCCGGCCTTGTGAATCAGACTGGCATGAAACCGGCAAATTACAGCGTTGTGCTTTTCTTTGATGAATCAGCCAAGGCCGTGGCCTGGCAGGCTGACCAATGCAAAGCCGAAATTCCTGGCAACGCAGAAATTCATATTCTCAAAGATGATGCCGCAATTCCGCTTCAGTCCGGCCTGACGGAACGCCTGGCCGGATTAGGCCAGCCGCTGGTGCCACGCGTAGTAGTTGCCCCATCAACACTTTGGCAGCTTGCTCAAAGTCTCAGCGGAAGCCATTGGAGCCTCCAGGCCCATGCAGGGCAGGGCATTGCCACTTGCTTTCACGAATCAGCCAGTGATTTGACGGAAGTCACAGAAGACTATCGAAGGCTAAGCCAGGTTGTTAAGGGTCTGGGTGGAACGGTCACTCTGCCTGTCTGTCGCAACGACTGGAAAGATACCCTGCCGGTTTGGGGCGAAAAACGCCCCGACTGGGACCTGATGGCAGGAATCAAAAGGGCTCTCGACCCGAAATTCATCATGAATCCCGGAATTCTTCTCGATCTCAAGTGATTCGGTCACCGCTCGCGAAATCGGAATTATTGAAGGTGTCATCCTCATGGCAATAGCTCATCATGAACCAGTCTCTGCCGAGGCCACTTCCGGCGAAAACCATGCCGGCATTGACCTGAACTGGTTGTCGGATCGGGTGGAATACGGGCTTTATCAGGACTGTGTTCACTGTGGTCTATGTACTGCAAGCTGCCCGACTTACCTCATGACGGGCGACGAGAACGACAGCCCCCGTGGCCGCATTTATCTGATGCGAGCCGTAGTCGATGGCCGGGCAGCCGCCACCAGCAAGGTGCGTGAGCATCTTGGTTTATGCCTTGACTGTCGCGCCTGCGAATCAGCCTGCCCTTCTGGTGTTCAATACGGCAAATTGATTGAACCCTTTAAAGTGGCCCTTGAAATTTCGGCTCCGGCGGAATCTCGGCCGCCCTTGATCCTGCGGATTCTGCTCAGGCACCTCTTCCCTTACCCCGACCGCCTGAAACTTGCCCTTTTGCCTGCCAGACTCGCCAACAAAATCGGTGTTCTG
>JBJTRR010000107.1:0-1594 GCA_046076185.1 bacterium
GGCAGGAATCTGGCAAACCACAGGTTTATTGGATATAAAATAATTGTCTATATCAGCTTAACTTGCATCAGCCAGAAAGTACCGATTCGTGGAACCCGGTCACGTTGCGACTGACCCAGCCAATGACACCAGACCCGATGCGGATCTGGCCACACCGGCATCGGCCCAGTCGGCGGAAATCAAATTCCGTGAATTTCTTGAGATCAGGGGCGAGAAGCTGACGGCGCCACGGCGTGCCCTGATTCAGCATATTTTCAGCTCGCACAAGCATTTCGACGCCGATGAGCTGGTGGCCGACCTGCACAAATCCGATTCCGGCGCAAGCCGGTCAACCGTTTACCGCACGCTGCGGCTGCTGGTGGAAAGTGGCCTTCTGCGCGAGTTTCGAATCGGCAACCGGGCGGTTTACGAACACGATTTCGGCTACCCTTCACACGACCACATACACTGCACCCAGTGCGATTCCATCATTGAATTTCGTAATGAAGAGATTCGCAAAATTCGCGAAGCCGTAGCCCGCGAGCATGGCTTCCGGGCCGATGCACACCGGCTGGTTATCGAAGGCGTGTGCCAGGGCTGTCAGAGAAAAGCTTCACGTGGGCGGCGGCGGCTTGATCTCATCTGACGCCCGTCAGAATAGACCCGTCACAGGCACACCCTCAGAAACTCGGTGGCTGTGGCCTCTCGTGTCTGTAAAACGGGCATTCGGGCTGATGCCCAGCGAGGCCATGATGGTGGCATGCAGGTCGGGCGGGCTCACGGGCTTATCAACCACATAGGCGGCATGATTGTCAGAAGCACCATAAACCGTGCCCCGGCGAGTCTTTCCGCCAGCCACAAGCACGCTATAGGCCCCAGGCCAGTGGTCGCGGCCGCTGGCGTCAGTCGCGGCGTTCATCACCACCCGCCCGATGCGCGGTGTTCGGCCGAATTCACCCATGGCCACGACAAGTGTATCATTAAGCTGGCCACGGGCGTCAAGATCATCCAGCAAAGCCGAAAATGCCTGATCAAAAGGCGGCAGCAGCTTGTTTTTAAGCGTATTAAAATTGTCTTTGTGCGTGTCCCAAAAGGGGCTTTTCACGTCGCTGCCGTCGTTATGCCAGTTCACCTGCACCAGCCGCGTGCCGGCTTCCACAAGCCTGCGGGCCAGCAAAAGGCCCTGCCCCAGCGGGTGGCTGCCATATGACGCACGGGTGGCAGGTGGTTCCTGACTGATGTCAAAAGCAGCACGGGCTCTTGGTGAAGTAAGAATCTGGCGGGCCACGCCCTGAAGGTCGCCAAAAATACGGGAATCGCCCCAGCTGGCGAGCTTGCGATCAAGCTCTTTGAGCATATTCGCACGGTCGGCAATTCGGCCGGGGGCGATCGGTGTTTCCAGCCGGAATTCTTCAGGCTGAAGCTGGCCTGTGGCATCGGCCTTCACCAGCCAGGGCGTGGCCGCCTGGCCAAGAATGCCGCCACGTTCGCCGGCGTAGTCGGCCGGCAGGTCGAGAAAGCGGTTCCAGCGGGGCAGCGTTATGGCAGTGGGAAGCTGGCCAGAGGGGTCGCGGCTGAAGTGTGAAACCAGAGCACCCATACCGGGAAAGTCGTC
>JBJTRR010000108.1:0-1483 GCA_046076185.1 bacterium
CTGATCCACCTGGGCCACTTTTCCGCTCCTCCAACTGCTGAAGGTCATTGAATTGCCGGAGTTCAAGTTATCAATCATACCAGAAACTTCGCGGCTGCAAACTTTTTTCGGCGAATTGCCAATTGCCGGACGCACCCAAACTCGTTACGACTGCTAAATCCTTCTCATTGATTTCATGATCTGGCAGTGACCATGCCACGCAGAAACTCGGCCGTCATCCCGGTCGCTGCGTTTTCGGGCACAATTTCTGTGCCAATTCCGGTCTTGGTGAATATCTCGATCAGCAGAGAATGCTGAAGCCGACCGTCAATGATATGAATCTTGCCCACGCCTTTTTCCAGGCTTTCAAGGCAGGCTTCCACCTTGGGAATCATGCCCTTGTCGATCACACCAGTCATGATCAGGCCGCGACAATCGTCGGGCAGCAGGGTTGAAATCAGCGATTCCGGGTCGTTGCGGTCCTTGAGAATCCCGGGCGTATCGGTAAGAAACACCAGTTTTTCCGCTTTCAGTGCGGCAGCCACGGCTGCAGCCGCTGTATCGGCATTTACGTTCAACAGTTTGCTGTCCGAAAGATCAATGGCCAGTGAAGGCAGAACCGGAACAACGCCGGCCAGGCACAAATTCACAATAGGGTCGGCATCGACTTCGGTCACTTCGCCCACCCGGCCAAGATCCACCGGCTCGCCCGACGGGTCATTCATTTGAATGCGTCGCCCACGCAGGCACTGCAGGGTCAGGTGATGAAGCCCCTGTGCCCGGCCACCGAATTTATTGATGTGTGAAACCAGGTCGGTATTAATCTCTTCTGCAAGCACCTTGGCCACGATGGAAAGAGTCGCATCGTCGGTATAACGCCGGCCCAGAACGAACCGGGCTTCGATTCCTGCGTCAGTCATGGCCTTGGTAATGGCCTTGCCACCACCATGCACCACAACGGGACGCATGCCGACTGACAGCATAAAGACGACGTCGACCAGCAGATTTCTGATGGCCTCGGGATTCTCCATCACCGAGCCGCCCAGCTTGATCACCACAAACTTGTCGTTAAACTTGCGAATGTAGCCCAGGGCTTCAATCAAAACGGCTGCCTTGCGTATCTCTTCCTCGTGCTTCACCGGTGAGCGGCCTCCGCGGGTCGTGGCTTGACCTCAAAATCCAGAATTGACCAGCCCCGAAAATTCAGGGCCAAAACGTCAGTTTATATGGAATGTTTCATTGATGTCAAAATCGATTTTCAGAAATTTTTCTGCCTCGTTGTGAGCCTGAATCGACAGGCTTGTGAAGCAGCGAAAATTATTTGATAATGCAGGCCTAGCCGTTGTTCCATCTGAAGCGAACACGATACTTCAACCAAAGGGAAAAAATGAAACGTCTTCTCGCCGCCTTATCGCTGATTTTCTCTTTCACAAATCTCTCGCAGGCCGAGCCGATCAATGCCCTGCTCATCACTGGCGACAATATCACCGTTCACGACTGGAAG
>JBJTRR010000109.1:0-1678 GCA_046076185.1 bacterium
GAGAAGTGAGTTTTAGACTTGTAACACACAGGATTTCAATGTGCGGCCGGTTCCGGCAAAGTTTCATTGGCAGCCGATTTGCGCCGAAAGAGTTTGGCGAGATCGTCAAACAGCGAATAGGCCACGGGCGTAACAAGCAAAGTGGGCAGAAGTGAAAGCATTTGCCCGCCGATAATGACATTGGCCAGGCTGGCACGGGCGGCGGCGCCGGGGCCACGGCCAAGGGCCAGGGGGATCATGCCTGCGACAAGCATCAGAGTGGTCATCAGAATTGGCCTGAGACGAGTGCGATTGGCCTCAAGAATGGCTTGGTCACGATCCATGCCACCCCGGCGTAGCTCGTTGGTGTAGTCCACCTGTAAAATACCATTTTTCTTGACAATTCCGACCAGCATGAAAATGCCGAAAATCGAATAGATATCAAGCGGTTTGTCAAGCAATTGAAGCGAAAGCAGGGCAAATGGAAATGTCAGCGGCAGGGCCAGCAGAATGGTGATCGGGTCAACGAACGACTCAAACTGTGCGGCCAGCACCATATACATAAAAACAAGTGACAGGCCGAAGGCAATCAGGAAGTTTTTGGCAACATCGTCAAGATTTCGTGACTTGAAACCCTTGCGGAATTCGTAGCCCGGCGGCATGCCCAGGGCTGCCGCTTCACGCACCATGGCGTCGACACCCTGGCCGGTGGAATAACCCAGAGCCAGATTGGCACCGACGGTTGTTCGCCGCTGCCTGTTCAGGCGTTCAATCTGCGAAGGCCCCCGACGTTCATCGCTTTGCGTGATGCTGCCAATCGGCACAAGATCACGCATGACGGAAGAAGGCACCGTGATATATTCAATGGCGTCGCGTGTGTTACGCTGGCCTGGGCGAGCCCTCAACCAGACGTCGTATTGCTCGTCGCCATCTTTGAATGTCGAGACAGGCTCGCCCCCGACAAGTATCGAAAGGCTGGTGGAAACCGTAGCGGCATCAACACCCAGGTCAGCGGCGCGGTCGCGGTCAATCGATACCTGCAGCTCAGGCTTGCGGGCCGACACGGTTGTATCCACGTCAACCAGCTCAGGGCTTTTGCGCAGCCGTTCCATAAGCATGTCCGTATATGTATATAAAACTTTGAGGTCAGGGCCAATCAGGTTGACGTCAACGGTTGAGGCCAGCCCGCCGCCGCTGCCCTGGCGATTTGAGGCATCAGAAACGCCGCCCCGAAGGTCAGGATACTGGGCCAGAATCTTGCGGGCTTTGGCCATGACGTCGAACTGCGTGAAATCTCGCTCCGTCAGGTCGATCATTCGCACCAGCATTGAGGCTCTGGTCACATCGCCCGAACCCCTGGCCACGCGTGAGGACGTGTCGCCAATGGTTGTCAGTACACTTGTCACGCCCGGTAGCCGCTTGAGCTGAAGTTCCAGCTCTTCAATCTCGTGATTGATGGAATCAAGATTCGAGCCCGGCTGGGCAAGCACCTGCACGATAAATTCATTGGTGTCGTCGCGCGGAATGTATTCCAGCGGAGTCTGCCTCAGCAGCGGGTAGCCGGCCGCCATGCCAACCAGGCTCACCAGTGCCACAATAAAGCGGTGCCGCAGGCTCCATCCCAGAATACCGATGTAAAATTTTTCGACAATTCGCCAGACAAAGCCACTTTTGGATGAGCCGTGGGCCGTGTCTTCCA
>JBJTRR010000110.1:0-5816 GCA_046076185.1 bacterium
GGCGGCTTGACATGGCTGCATCTTCCTTCTGGCCACATGGCCGGCGATGATCAGTCGCGACCTATTGCTCTATTGCTCGATACCATTTAACTAAGGACACTCTCGCTTTCGGTTTTCCCGATGAATTTCTTGAGAAATTGAAATATTGAACTGACGAAGTAGTTTCGGCTTTGTTGTAAATTATTACAATTTAATTAATTGCGATGTTTAAAGCCTTGGGAAAGATGATGGAGTTTGGCGACTTTATGAATTTATTCACTGAAATCGGAATTTCTTCTACTATAATGAACATGTTGAACACAGATTTCACAACGATTCGCAAAATCTCTGACTGAAACCGGTTTTCATTCGACTTTTGCGACTTACGCCGGACCCCACGGGCATGAACCTCGAAAAGTTTACCCCACCTGAAGTTAAGTACAAGTCGATTCTGCTTTTCGGGATGCCCGGTTCAGGCAAGGGAACCCAGGGGCTAATCCTCGGCCAGTTGCCTGGCATGCTTCACGTCTCGTGTGGTGAGATCTTTCGTAAATTGCCCAGAGGCGGTGAGTTGGGTAAAGAGGTCATGGCCTTTACCTCGCAGGGCAACCTGGTGCCCGACGATCTGACGGTTCGCATCTGGAGCCGGCACCTTCAGATTCTTGAGCTGCAGGAATTCTTCCTTCCTGAAAAGAATGTGCTGATTCTGGATGGACTTCCGCGAAATCTCGATCAGGCCAAGCTGCTGGCTGATACCCTTGATGTTGTGCAAATCTTCCATCTTGATATTGCCGACGAAAGTAAGGCCAGGGAACGGCTTAAGTCGAGAGCCCTTAAGGAAAATCGTCTGGACGACACCAACGACGAAGTGATCCGCAAACGGCTTGACCTTTACTATGCCGAGACTTACGAAACATTGAGTTTTTACCCTAAAGAAATCGTCACAAATATCGACGCTGCCCAGTCGCCTTTGTTGGTGCTTCGTGATATTGTGAACCGACTTGCGGAAATTCTGCCTGGCTGATGTGCCGCCTTTACTGAACTGGCAATAAGGGCGGCACTGGTCGCTCAATCGCTGGTTCAACAAGAGGTTAAGCCGAAAATGCCTGCATCTGAAACCCCACCTGGCACCTTGGCCAGGGACGATTACGAATTAACCCGGTCGGCCATTCTGGTCGGGGTTATTCTTGGCATAATCTTTGGTGCTTCAAGCCTTTATCTTGTGCTCCGCGTGGGCATGACCGTGTCGGCGTCTATTCCCGTCGCTGTGCTCTCGATCACCCTCTTCCGTGCCCTTTCCGAGAAATTCGGCTTTCGCCGGGCCACAATTCTTGAAAACAACATTGTGCAGACAACGGGCTCGGCCGGCGAGTCCATAGCCTTTGGTGTCGGCGTGACCATGCCGGCCGTCATGATCCTGGGCTATGATCTTGAAATCACACGAGTTATGCTCGTTGCCTGCCTGGGCGGCCTGCTGGGTATTCTCATGATGATTCCCCTGAGAAGGGCGTTCATTGTTGAGCAGCACGACACTCTGAAATACCCGGAAGGCACGGCCTGTGCCAAGGTTCTGGAAGTGGGCGAGGCGGGTGGTTCGTCGGCCCGCACGGTTTTTACCGGTTTCGGTATTGCGTTTTTCTATCAGATCGCCATGCAGGCCATGCACTTGTGGAAAGAAGTGCCCTCGCGAGCCATCGGCTGGCTGAAGGGCGGCGTTGTGGCCTGCGAGGTGTCGCCGGCCCTCCTGGGCGTTGGCTATATCATCGGCCCACGTGTCGCTGCAGTTATGATCGGCGGTGGAATTCTGGCGGCTCTGGTGCTCACGCCGATGATTGCCTTTTTCGGCTCGAATGCACCAGGGGCGATTTTTCCGGGCGATAAGCCGATTCCAGCCATGTCTTCCAAAGAAATTCGCGATGCCTACATCCTTTACATTGGTGCGGGTGCGGTGGCTGCCGGTGGCATTATCTCTATGATTCAAGCCCTGCCAATGATTTTCGCGTCGATCAGGTCTGGCCTTAAGGATATCAGGGGTGGTGGAAAATCGGTGGATTCGGCCAATCCTCGCGACCGCGACCTGCCCCTCACGTTTGTTATCGGCGGTTCTCTGCTGCTGGTCGCCATCATTTCCGGCTCTCATCTGATTCCAACCGAATTGCCGGGCCGAATTGCCGGTGCAATCATGATACTGCTCTTTGGCTTTCTTTTTGTGACGGTTTCCAGTCGTCTGACGGGCGAAATTGGCTCGAGTTCCAACCCGATATCCGGCATGACTGTGGCCACTCTGCTGCTGACATGCCTTGTTTTCGTGCTGGCCGGCTGGGTTGGCCCTGAATATCGCCTGGCTGCTCTTTCCATTGCCGGGATTGTGTGCGTCGCAGCCTCGAATGGCGGAACGACCTCGCAGGACCTGAAAACCGGCTATCTGGTGGGTGCCACGCCCGCTTATCAGCAGATCGCCATTCTGGCAGGTGCCCTCAGTTCGGCAATTGTCATCGGGTTCACTCTGCTCCTGCTGAATAAGGCCAGTACAGTTGTCACCGCGAAACCGGAGTATCTGCCGAAAATCAATGCTCCTAACGTCGCCGCCCTGACCGAAACCGAGCAAGGGCCTGATGGCCAGAAATATAAGGTCTGGCGGGTTTTGAAACCGAAGCCAGATGTGGCGGCCGGCAAGTATCTTGTGGACGACACCGGCAAGCCGAAATATCTTGTTGACCCCGCCATCAATGGCCGCGTGAATAAGCGGGATGATGGCTCGGATGTAGTCAAATTCGACGCTCCCAAGGCTTCGCTCATGGCCCTGATCATTGATGGCGTCCTTCAGGGCGACCTGCCATGGGGCCTTGTGGCCATTGGCGTGCTGATCTCTGTTGTCCTTCAGCTGTGCGGTGTGCCCGCTCTGGCCTTTGCCGTGGGGGTTTATCTGCCGCTTTCGGCATCGGCACCGATTTTTGTCGGTGGCCTGGTGCGGCTGGTTTGCGACCGTCGAGGGCCAAAATATGCGGAAGGGCAGGAAGATTCCAGCCCCGCCGTGCTTTTCAGCTCGGGGCTCATCGCCGGTGGTGCCATTGCCGGCATTCTTGTGGCCCTGCTGGCTATTCTGCCAGGTGTCGGAGAAGTGCTCAAGCTGGGTAAATATCTGCCTGAATCGCTGCACGACAGCGACCTTCTGGCCATACTGACCTTCGCCGCCATTTCTCTGCTGCTGGTGATGGTTGGCATGGGGCAATGGCTGGGTGGAAAGGTGACCGAAAACCCCCCCGGGGCTTGAATTCAGCAGCCGATTGGTCAAGATAAATGAGTAACAGAAAATTGAAGCCAGTGGCAAGACGGCTTCTCTATGATTTGTCAAACAGGAGACGGCACCAGTGATTTGCAGATTCAGACGTATCGCCCTTGCGGCGGCATTGATCATGGGAGCAACCGGCGTGTTACCAGCCGATGAAGGCATGTGGGTCTTTGACAATTTACCGCTCCAGAAGCTCAAGGCGGCCTATGGTTTTGAGCCCTCGAAAGAGTGGGTTGAGCAGCTTCGCGGCTCGGCAGTTCGCTTCAATAATGGTGGTTCCGGCTCGTTCGTCTCGGCCGACGGGCTGGTTATGACAAATCACCATGTGGGAGCCGACACCCTGCAGAAACTCTCGACAAAAGAAAAAGACTTCTACAAAGTCGGCTTTCTGGCCAAAACCCGGGCAGAAGAGCTGAAGGCACCCGACCTTGAACTTAACGTGCTGATTGACATTAAGGATGTTACCGCTGATGTCATGGCCGCCGCCAGGCCCGGCGCAAGCGATGCGGATGCCAATGCCGCCAAACGTGCCAGGATGTCTGAGATTGAAAAAGCCGCAACCACGGCCAATGGGCTGCGAAACGATGTCGTCACGCTGTATCAGGGCGGCCGCTATGCCCTTTACACTTATAAGAAATATACGGATGTCCGCCTGGTTTTTGCCCCCGAGTTTGATATCGCCTTTTTTGGCGGCGACCCCGATAACTTCGAATATCCGCGATATTGCCTTGATGTCTGCTTCTTCCGGGTCTATGAAAATGATAAGCCAGCCGCACCCAGGCACTTTCTGAAGTGGAACACCGGAGGCACCAAGGCCGGCGACCTGACTTTTGTCGCCGGACACCCTGGCCGAACCAGCCGGCTTTTTACGGTTGATCACCTGAAATACCTGCGTGATACCAGCCTGCCTTTCCTGCTTGATTTCCTGAAGGATCGCGAGACGTTCCTGCTGGATTACGCCAAAAAAGGCCCTGAAGCGGCACGGCAGTCGAAAGAAGATCTCTTCAGCTATCAGAATAGCCTGAAGGCCCGCACAGGCGGATTTACCGGCCTGAAGACCGAACCGTTCATGGCTGGCAAGGAAAAGGCCGAGAAAGAGTTTCGTGCCGCAATTGCCGCCGATGCCAAGCTTCAGGAAGCTTATGGCGACGCCTGGGATAAAATTTCGTCGGCCCAGAAGACCGCCGCCCAGACGCTTGTCAGTTACAACTTTGTTGAACGTGGTCTCGGGCTTGAGTCGAACCTTTTCAGCATAGCCAAAACGCTTGTCAGATACGCAACGGAAACCCGCAGACCCAATGCCGAACGGCTTCGCGAGTTCCGTGATTCGGCTCTTGAATCGCTGCGGCTTGACCTCTTTTCTGATGCCCCGATCTATCCGGAATATGAGGTTGCCAAGCTGAATCATGCTCTTGAATACTGGCAGGCCAGGGTGGGTGCAAACGACGCCAGTCTGGCAACGGCCCTGGGTGGCAAATCGCCCGCAGAACGGGCAAAAGAGCTGGTTGAAGGAACCAGGCTGAAGGATGTGGCTGCCCGCAAGGCTTTCGCTGAAATGACACCTGACCAGATTGCACAATCGTCTGACCCGATGATCAAACTGGCCGTGGCTCTTGACCCTGCTGCCCGCGACCTGCGAAAGCAAAGGGAAGACAGTGTGGAAGCCATTGAAACAGCCAATTACGGCCGCATTGCCAAAGCCATTTTCCAGCAGAAGGGCGATTCGGTCTATCCTGACGCCACTTTCACCCTGAGGCTGGCTTACGGCACCGTGAAGGGATACACGGAACCCGACGGGCGTAAGATACCGCCATACACCACAATGGGCGGCACCTTTGCCCACGAACAGGCCCACGAAGCCAAAGAACCCTACGTCATACCCAAAAGCTGGCACGATGCCAAGATTGCAGGCCGGCTGAAGCTTCAGACGCCCTTTAACTTCATCAGCACAGCCGACATCATCGGTGGCAACTCGGGCAGCCCTGTGGTTGACAAGGATAATAGAGTTGTTGGCCTGATCTTCGACGGGAATATCCATTCGCTGATCCTCGATTATGGCTATGATGATACGCTAGCAAGGGCCGTCTCGGTTGACTCTCGTGCCATCATTGAAGCCCTTCGTTCAGTCTATTCCGCAGGATTTCTGGCCGACGAACTGACAAGTGCCAAATGACAAGAAGCATTTGAATTCCAATATGGGCACAGGTCACTGTTAGGCGGTGGCCTGTGCTTTTCTTTCGTTTCGAAAATGATCATAAGGCTCTGGCATGTAGAGGTTTAAGTGGCCTGAAGGTGGGCTGTTACCGGATAAGTCGTTTTGGGTTATGGGTCTTGAGTCAGATGAGAACTCATGAATTGGCATGGGAACCTGAAACTTGAATGAATTTTCAATAAATTACATTAAAATATGTCAGTTGTAGTGATTAATCAAAACCTATTGATAGACCTTCCGCGCAGGCCCTGTTCGGGCGGGTGAATCTGCGGGCTTTGGGCTGGGTCAAACGGTTATAGAGGGCGGTATCGGCTGGGCGGCCGGTGTGGCCGG
>JBJTRR010000111.1:0-20140 GCA_046076185.1 bacterium
GCCGTCTTAACCTTCTTTCGTGCCACGGCTTTGCTTGACCGATTACGAAAGATGCGGTAATTTTATAGATAATCATCATAGTAGCGGTGGATTCGAGTTTCTGATTCAAGCGAATCGGGAATGGCGAATCCCAGAGGCGAAAACAACCGGATCGAGGTTGCAATGGCAGTCTGGACTCGACGCGAATGGGCCTTAAACACAATGGCCAGCCTGGCTTTGCCCGGAGTCGCCCTGGCTCAGCAAGCCAAAACCAAGGAAAAACCAGCCGCCGGCGACCTGCCCGGCCCTGAACCCATTCCTTCTGCCGAGCTTTCTAAAGATCTTCCGACCATCCCGGTGCGAGCTGACAGCCCCTCGTTCAGCTTCCAGATGGTTGACACAGCCCTTCAGCCTGCTGATCGCACTGGCCTTTGGGTGCTTGATTTTGCATTTAAGCCTTTGCGAATTCGTACCGTAGAAATTCCGGGCAAGGGCCGGCGGAATATCTTTTATCTCTATTACAGAGTGGTAAACAGAACGGAAGAGCCACGCCTGCTTGTTCCGCAGTTTTCCATAGTGACCAACACCAACAAGCGAATTGACGACGTGCCGATGCCTCAGGCCGTGAAGCTGATTCAGGCCCGTGAAGACCCGGCCGTGAAGCTGCTCGGCTCGGTTGACATGGTCGGCACAGTGCCACCTTCGAAAAAAGAAGGTGTTCTTGATGCCGTCTATGGCGTGGCGATCTGGAACGACTTTGACTCAAAAGCCAGCCGCTTCTCAATTTACGTCCGCGGCCTTTCTGATGGCTACCAGCTGATCAAGGCCACAGCCAACACGCCTGAGCAGAAACGATACAAGTCGCTCAAGATTGATTTTCAGGTTTTTGGCGACCACATCGAAATTCACGAAGACGAAATTCGCCTGATGGACCCCGCCTATAGCTGGGTTTACTGGTGATCTTCACCCTCATTGAGTTCTCATCGTTATGAAGGTGGCCCCAGGCGGGCCACCTTTTTTGTTTTCAGGGAAGGTTCACTCCATGCGACAGCACCCCGCCCCGCTCATTCTGGCCAGTGCCTCGCCCCGACGCGCCGAACTACTCAGGCGACATGGCATTACGTTTGAAGTCAGGCCATCCGCCTACGACGAGCCACCGCCCGAAGACAAGCAGGATCTTCGCCATTATGTCGCCCAACTGGCCTGGAACAAGGCTTGGGATGTGGCCCGATTGGCGACTGCCGGATGGATTCTGGCCGCTGACACAACCGGAGACCTTGATGGCCTTGTGCTTAACAAACCGGTGAACAGGGCCGATGCCGAGCGCATGATTCGCCTGCAGGAAGGGCGTGAGGTGGCCATTCACACGGGTGTCTGCATGATGATGGCCGGGGCCAGGGCTTGGCAAGGCTTTGTTGACACCAGCGTTTTATTCATGCGCCCGTTGACCGACACCGAGCGGCTGGCGTATCTTGATTCAGGGCTTTGGCAGGGCAAGGCCGGCGCTTATGGCGTGCAGGACGACGACCCGATTGTCAGCGTTGTCTCGGGCTCGTGGTCAAATATCGTAGGCCTGCCGGTGGAAAAGCTGATGGAACTCTTTGACGATCTGCAAAAAATGTCTTGAAGGGAGTCGCCTTGTGAACCGGGTTCTCAATCGCAGAGCACTATTCGGCATACTCCCTCCTGCTCTAATGTTGATCTCGGGCCTGCTGCTCCTGAGCATGGGCGAACCACCATTGAGGCCAGTTGTGGGACAAACCCAACGCAACACCGAACTGAAACCGGCCGCGATTGATGCCGCCCGGGCTTTTGGCTACCTCAAGGCCATCTGCGATATTGGCCCCCGCCCCGCGGGCTCGGCCGCCAATGAAAAACAGCGGCTGATGGTGGCCGAACATTTCAGGAAAAATGGCCTTGAGATCAAGGAACAGGCCTTCGACGCCACCGACCCTTCCAACCGCCAGCGCAAGCGTCTGACAAACCTCATTGGCTCGTGGCAGCCTGAAAAGAAACGAAGAGTCGTGCTGGGTGCCCACTATGACACCCGTCCTTACCCTGATCAGGACCCCGACCCGGCCAAACGTCGTTCACGCTTTATCGGTGCCAACGATGGTGCATCAGGCGTGGCCCTGCTGATGGAAATTGCCAATCATCTGCCCAAAATGACGACCGATTGGGGTGTTGATCTGGTGCTTTTCGACGGCGAGGAATTGGTTTATCAGGACGGCGACCCCTATTTTCTGGGCTCTCGCCATTTTGCCCGGCAATATCTTGCCCAGGCCCGTAGCCGCGACTGGAAATATGATGCCGGGCTGGTGCTCGACATGGTGGCCGATAAAGACCTGCTTATAGAGCAGGAACAATACAGTATTGAATATGCCCCCAATGTCGTGCGTGATCTCTGGTCTGTGGCCGCCCAGCTGGGCGAAAAGCGATTCAGCCGAAGCGTTGGACCGGCCGTTCTCGACGACCATATCCCGCTGAATCAGGCCAAAATTCCCACGGCCGATGTCATTGATTTTGAATATCCGCACTGGCACACAGCCGACGACACGCCCGACAAATGCTCGGGCGAAAGCATGGCCGCCGTGGGCCGGGTAGTGACAGCCTGGCTCAGCCAGGGGCCAGCCACCCCCGCCAAGCGATGATGCAGCAGGCAGAAGTGCCTGAACCCCTCAGCCTGATTTGCCCCAACTGTTCATCGAAATTGCCGTGGCCCGGGCGGTCTCAATCGGTTGTCATATGCCCATGCGGCAAATCATATCAATCGCTTCTGGGTATTGTTGATCTGCGCACCGGCGAGGACCCTTACTGCGGAAATTCTGATGATAATCGCATAGCCGCCGACCTTGCCTGCCAGTTTCACGAATCTTCTTTCCAGCCAATGCTGGCGTATTATTTTCATTCTCATTGCCCTGAGCTTGACGCCCGGGCCATCAGCCGGCAATCGTCACATATTCTTGATAAAAAAGCTGAAATCCAGATGAATCAGGCCTCATTAGGCCGGGCGGCCGATCTTGGCACAGGCACCGCCGGCGCCATTCTGGAATTAGCCAATGCCGGTTTTATCCCGGTTGAAATCATTGGTGTGGACGTGGCCATGCGCTGGCTGGTTCTGGCACGCAAACGGCTTGACGAAGCCGCTTTGCCCCAGGTGCGGCTGGTCTGTGCCAATGCTGAGGCTTTGCCACTTGAAAAAAGCCAGTTTACGATCATTTATGGCGGAGACATGATAGAACATGTCGCTGACCCAGCCGCCGTGCTCAGTGAAACGGCCAGGCTGCTTACACCCGGTGGCCTGGCATTTTTTCCGACACCAAACCGCTTCAGCCTCGGCCGCGAGCCACATGTCGGGCTTTTCTTTGCCGGATGGCTCCCCCGCTGGCTGACACCTGCCTATTGTCAATGGCGCGGCGCACCGCCCTGGCAGGGCATTTTTACAAAATCTTGCCGCGGCTGGAAAATGCTGTCAAAGATTCTCTTTTTCAACAATCCAGCCATAACTTACAGCGTTTCGGCGGGCGAGATTCGCCGATCGGTCGGCGGCCCGATGCGATTGATCCACGCGTATAACGCGGCTTTGCGAATTTCCGGGCTTTTCCGCTTCGTGGCCAGGTGCTTCGGCCCGATTCTGCTTCTGTCGATCAAGCGGCGAAGCAATTGAGCCTGAAATCCAGCCGGCCCATTCGGCAAGGCTCCACGTTTTCAGCAGAAAAAACGTTACCGGCAATGTTTTCAGGAATGTTTTAACGCGATAACGCCTTTGCAGCATCACCCCCGATAGCCTCGCAAATTGCACCAGCACAATCGCCGGGCCACCATGAATCATCTTGATACGCTGCAGCCAGCCTGACTTCCTTGCTGCAGCATAACCATAGGCAAAACCCTGTCGGCCACGTTCCAGAAAAGCGGGAATGGTGCCTATGGAGCGGTATGACCGCACGCGGGCTGAGGTCACCCAGTCCGGCTTTTGCCGGCGAGCGGAAAACTGCTGAACCCAGTCGTGCTCATCAATTTCCTCAGGCGCTTTGGGCAGATTCAGCAGGTTCCGCCGAACGGCCCAGTGGTTGCCGGCAACCCGGCGCAGGGGTTTAATCGCCCGCTGTTGCTCGCTCGGTAAAAACGGCCCATATTCACAATAAAATACCCCAGTTTCCGCCCAGCCCAGTCGTTCCAGATCAGGCACCACCAGGCCGCTGGCCAGCGGCGATGCTCCACCGGCACCGGCCCATTCGCGCCATGCCTGCCACCAGCCAGATTCAATAATCGCATTATCTTCGAGAAAAACGGCTGTTTCATACTTAACCTGGGCAAAAGCCAGGCCACGCCAGAAGGCCACGTCCTGCGGCTGATGCTCCTCAACCCGGATCAGCAAAATCTCGATTCTGCAGGCCGAGAGTTCCGCCAGTCGCTGTTGCAGGACCAGCGAATCCTGATCATCCGGCAGAACGACAACGATTTGTGTCGGCAGAACACGGTCAAACCAGCGTAAAAGCGAACCAAGCAGGGCACACAGGCTGCCGCCGCTTTTGGTGGGCGTGACCAGAACTGAGAGAGGCTGCAGGCTCATTTCGCAATTCCCCCCGAAGGTTAACGCACTCGCTGAAGACTTCGCCCCGGCCCGAAAAGATACCCGACACATTCGCCAATCGACCCGATCGTCATATAGCCTGCAACCAGCGGCCAGGTGGCCATAACGGTCAGCCTGGATACATTTTTCGAAAGAATCAGCCGCGTCGCCCGCCATGTCAGGAGCATGGGCAAAACGACAGAACCCAGGCCATATATTGTTCGTTTAACAGGCCCCAGATCGCTATTTCTCATGCCGGCATACGACCGCCCGAAATGCCATCGCTGAGTGATGACTTCATCCAGCGAGAAGCTCTTGATGTGCCGCACCACCATCTCATTAGTCGAAACAAGCCGGTGCCCGGCAGCAGCCAGGGCATCGTTCACCCAGCTTTCCCACTTGCCATCAGCCAGGGCATCAGCATGCTCAAGCAGGGCTTCGCGGCGATACGCCACATTATTGCCGGGCAAATCAGCATAAGGGCCTTCCGCCACGGGCCCGATATAACGAGCATAGTCGGCCAGAAACACGCCCGTGTTAAGCCAACCGCCGCGGCCCGATTCCACTCGGCCACCCACGGCCGAAATGCCTGAATCTGTCATTTTATGTAAAATCGTTGCGGCCCAGCCGCTTTCCACTTCCACATGATCTTCAATTATCGCCACAATCGGGGCTGATGTGGCCTGAATGCCCCTGTGGCGTAGCCGGGGAATCGATTCTTCAAGCGAACCGCCCTGCACCACCCTGATCTGCCGATTTCTTAATTCCGCCTGAAAAGAAGGCTCAATCGCTTCGGTCGCCACCACCACAATTTCCAGCTTCTGCCTTTCTGGCAGGCTATCCAGCGACGCCAAAGTCCAGGCCAAAAGCTCAGGCCCATTCACAGCCGCAATCACAACTGAAATCTCTGCACCTTCCATGGCGGCCTCGTCTCCCTTCAAATGTCATGAACTGCAACTCATTACAACAATTTCGAAAATTTAGTGAATAGCAGTTTATAAAAGAAAATCACCCGGGAGAATATCGCCCGGGCGAAGGTCGCTTTGAATTGTCCAGTGCTGGTCTGCTCAGCGGGCTGGGCGGCTGTTCCACGGCTTTTGCTGGCCGTCAACGTCCAGACCCTGCACGGGCATCAGTTTCACTTTCGGCGTGCCAAATTCGGTGGAAGTTTTGGCTGGTGCCGGGGCCTCCCCGGATTCGGCTGATCGCTGGGCAAGCTGTTCGCGACCAGAAGCTGCCGGGCTGGCCACCGGTTCCGGCTGAGGCTCAGGCTCGTCATGAGCAACCGGAACCAGATCATTTTCAGCAAGATCGGTTTTCGCCTGACGATTTCGGGCGTTCGGCAGACTCAGGCCTGGCGATGATTCCGAAGAATCAGAAATTTTCCTGAATCGTGTGCCACCGTTCCAGCCTTTGGTGTCAGCCGGCACATTTTTCACCGGCTTATCGGTCATAAAGTCAACCATGGCCATTGATCCGGCAGGCGGCAGGCCAGCACTGTTCGGCTCGCTCACGCCCAGCAGGGCTGGTGGCGGCAAAATCAGGTCGTCTTCACTCTGAGCTCGCACTGATTCAGGGGCAGCGTTGCGGTTGCGGCGTGGCTCGTTATTGCGGGCCAGCATCTGGCCACGATCCATATCTTCCACCTGACGCGAGTAAAGCCGCTGGTAACCATTACGGCCCAGAAGTTTATGAATGGAACCCGGTGTGGCATAATAGCCACGCTGGCCACCCACCACAGCCATGTCGCACACACCAGCAACATAGTGGTCAAGCGTAAACAGGCCACCACCACTTCGGCCCTGCGTCGGTTCGTGAAGGCATTCAATGGCTTCGTAAGGCTGTTTATTCAGCAGCAGTTTTGATTCGGGCGTGACCACATTTGTGTTCCACAGTGTCGCATCGCGACCGCCCGAACAACCTGCCGTAATCATCTTCATGTTGGTGGTCGGCTTCCAGTTGGCGGGCACCACGGGGCTGGCTGGCAAGGTGTATCCGGGTGCGATGGCAATCAGGCCAACGTCGCTTTGAAAGTCGTAATCAATCACCCTGGCCGGAATGCCGCGGGTGGCTGTTTTCAGGCCCTGCCCCCTCAGCACACCATCGAAGAGGTCAACCGTTACCTGTCTGGGGAATTGCTTTGGGCCATATTGCTGCCGGGAGCCTTCAATCTTGAAGATGTGGGCGCAGGTCAGGATCAGCGATTCCTGTGCGTTCGATGATATGATTGTGCCCGAGCCAAAGCCCATCACTCCGCCACCGTGAACCACGATCCGCACCACGGTCTGCCACGGTTTGGCATGGTCGTTCTCATGCTCGGCGTCAATCGTTTCACCAGGCTGGCCAAATTTCCGGGCGGCCCGGCTGCCAGCTTTTGGTTCTTCGTCGTTGGCCAGAACTTCTTCAACGGCAACTTCGGCCTGATTTTTACGAGATTCCAGCCAGTTTGTCTTGATCACCCGAAATTTTGAGGCCAGTTCCGAGGCCTGCTGAACACCTTCGCTGCGGCCAATTTCCTTGCCTTCAGGGTCAACGATGACAAACGTCGGCACCTTTGAAACCCGGTAATTCTGTCTCAAATCGGCATGCTCGTCGGTATCAAGCACGCGCACCGGGTATTTCTTTCGAACCAGCTCATCGACTTGCGGCTTCATCTCTTTGCAGGGCCCGCACCAGCTGGCCGAGAATTCGAGAATGGTTGGCTGGTCTGTCTCAAGAGTCAGGGCGTCAAGCATGCCGGTCGATACACCAGCGGCTGCCGCCGAAGCCGGCTGTAGCCTGAGCATATCGCTCTGGGCAGGCAATTGACTGCTGAACAAACCCGCCATCAACGTAAGAAGTGCGAGGACGCGCATAACGACCATGCTCCCACGATTGAAAACCAAAACGCCCGGTTCACTTTTTTTCGAATCAGATTGGCTGAATACGGAAAATTGCGGAAAACAAGGCGTGGCTTCGCCTCGCCGGCAATGGTGCTGGCCAGTTTTGTGACATGCGTCAAAAAAATGCCGACAGACCCGGAATAAAGTCTGAATCTGTGCCATCGTCAAGCGGGCATCCTGCCAAAGCTGTGGAAATTCGCCTTCCTGGCGAACCAAGATTCCTGACGAAAGAGATTTCGCCCGGGCCGCGTTCCAGGTTGCTCCCTGCGATCTTTCCAAGCGGTTCCACCGTTGGCGTCGCTCAACCGTCACGTTGCAGTGCCTCTTATATGCCAAAGTCGAGAATGACGCCATATCAATTTCGACATTTCACCAGCAAGAACTTCAATCTTTTCTAAATTTCCATAAATCCATATAAAACAATAACTTAAACCACAACATAAATCAAAATCCAATGCAAAACGCACCGGAATTCCAGCCAAAAAAAGCCCTGTCACCCTTATTTATTTTGATACGGTCATTTCTGACAACACAGAAATCAATGAAAAATGTAAAGATTTTGATACGTTTTCGCCTAAGATTGAAGCGGGCAGTCCTGATGACTTCAAATGCGGCCACGAAAGGCAGCGACGAAAATGAACCGGGTGGCATTTATTGGTACGGGTGGTTTTGCCACATCGCTAGCCATTCATCTGAGTCGATTAGATCGCAGTGTTTCCCTCTGGGGTCGCGATTCTGAATTCTGCCGGGTCATGGCCGCTACGCGAGTCAACGCCCGCCACCTGCCCGACGTGCCCATTCCGGCCCATGTTCAAATCACGGCCGACATTGCTGAAGCCACTGCCGGTGCGGAACTTATCGTGGCAGCCACACCTACAGCCTATCTGCGGCAGACCCTGCAACAGGTCTCTGGCGGAACACCCGGCGGCGTGCCGATTTTGTCGGTCGTCAAAGGGATTGAAGTCGGCACACTCAATCGCCCCAGCGAGATGATTCTTCAGGAGCTTGGCAACCGCGAGGTGGCGGTGCTTAGCGGGCCAAGCCATGCCGAAGAAGTGGCACACGGGCGACCGACATCGCTGGTGGTCGCCTCGGAATCAGCCACCCTTTCTGTGGAAGTTCAGCGGCTTTTCGCTTCGCGGTCGCTGCGGCTCTACATTAACGATGATCCGCTGGGTGTTGAACTGGCCGGGGCATTGAAAAACATCATGGGCATCGCGGCCGGCGTGGGCGATGGCCTGGGGCTGGGCGACAACGCCAAGGCCGCACTCATCACCCGCGGGCTTGTCGAAATGACACGGTTTGCCGTGGCCCAGGGGGCTTCATTCTCAACTTTCTTTGGCCTGGCCGGTGTGGGCGACCTGATGACGACCTGCTTCAGCGCCCATGGTCGAAACCGGGCCCTGGGCTGCCAACTGGCTCAGGGGCTCACCCTTCAACAGGCGCAAAGCTCAACACTGAATGTGGTTGAAGGCGTTTTTACCACTCGCAGCGTGGCTGCTGCGGCACGCATTCAAAAAATTGAAATGCCGATAACCGAAGCGGTTGAAAAGATCATTGACGGGCGGATGTCGGCTCGCGAGGCTGTTGATGAGCTCATGGCCCGGCCCAGCGGAACGGAGAATTATCAGATGCCGGAAATTTGATCGATTGATCTTGATCTTGATTCAGCCAATTGATTTTCAAAAATCGGCTACGTTCTCACGCTTGACTTTCTGACACTGCACACGAACAGTTAAATAAGGTGGTCAAACCGCCTGATTTGGAACGTCATACTCCATCTTATGAGGACTCGCCCCATGAATATCCGTGACGCTCGCCGCTCCGTTTTCACCCTCAGCCGCTTCCAGATCATCGCCGAAGCTCTGGAAAAGATGGACGCCCAGGGTCAGGCCAAACCTGACAGTGCCGTGGTGAAGGTGACGCACATGTGGGGCCATGAACTCAAAAAGCCAGTTACGCTGAAGACCGAAGAAACAGCCTTCGACTTCTATGCCGAGAATGTCATTTACAACGATGCCTTCGCCCCGCCGCCATTTGTGGCGATTGCCACGAAGAAGGACATCAAGAATGTCTTTCGCAAGCTGACACAGTGGGAACAGCGGGAACGCGACCGCAAAGAAAAAGAAGGCGAGCCATCGGCCGAGCCCGATAAGCCCGAAGGCGAAGGCTGACCTTCAGCAACCCCGGCCCCCTGAACACTCAGGCCACATCCTTGAATCGGATGTGGCTTTTTTGTTCGTAAAGCACGCTTCATGAACGGCCTGGTTTTCTCTCAGAAATTGCCATGAATATTCTTCCAAGCTTATCTTCAAAACAATCAGAAACGATTTGGATTTTAACCGGACGATCAAAGAACTTTACGACAAGCTGATAGTCAAAATTGCAGCTGGCTTTTTAAGATTAATGATGAATCGCAGGCGTAAAACCACCAAATTCCTGGCTGATCCAATACCTGAAACGCTTGTTCGCTCATTATACATAGATTTAAAACATAAGCTTTTGACACGGCTGGCTGTTGCGAATCTTGAAAATACAATAAGATATGATCATTGCCGGGAGTACAAAACCTGGCCACGGATGATTGCCAATCTCTATGAACTTCAGCGAACCCATAGCAATGAGCCAACCGACGAATTCCTATCCTCCTCTGACTGTCAAGGATCGCGTTTTGATGGGCCCCGGCCCCAGCCCGGTACACCCCCGTGTACTGGCCGCCATGAGCCTGCCGCTTTATGGCCACCTTGACCCGGAATTCGTCAAAATTATGGACGAAACGCAGAACCGTCTGCGGCATGTCTTCTGCACGGCCAACCGACTCACAATCGCCGTTTCAGGCACAGGTTCTGCCGGCATGGAAGCCGTCGTCGACAACCTGATTGAACCTGGCGACAAAATGCTTGTCTGCGTCAACGGTGTATTCGGCGAACGCATGTGCGACGTTGCCGAACGGGCCCGGGCCGAAGTTATCCGGATTGACCGCCCCTATGGCGAAGTCTTTACTCCTGAAGATGTTGAAGCGGCCATTAAAAAGCATAATCCGGCGGTGGTGGGCATCGTTCACGCCGAAACCTCAACAGGTGCCTGGCAGCCAGTTGAAGAAATTGCCCGTATTGCCCACGCTAACGGTGCTTTGATTGTTATTGACACCGTCACCAGCCTGGCGGGTGTGCCAGTTGAAATTGACGGCTGGGAAATCGACGCCGTTTATTCGGGCACACAGAAATGCCTTTCCTGCCCGCCCGGCCTGGCTCCAGTATCATTCAGCGAGAGGGCCATGGCCAAAATCAGGGCCAGAAAGTCAAAAGCTCAAAGCTGGTATCTCGACCTCACGATGATTGAAAAATACTGGGGTTCCGACCGGTTTTATCACCACACCGCACCCATCAGCATGAACTATGCCTTTTATGAAGCCCTTGGCCTGGTGCTGGAAGAGGGATTGCCTGCCCGCCACGCCCGCCACATGTTGAACCACAGGGCTTTGGCCGCTGGTATTGATGCCCTTGGCATGAAATACTTTACGCAGGAAGGGCACCGCCTGCCGCAGCTCAATTGCGTGGTCATTCCCGACGGTGTTGACGACATGACTGTGCGAAGGCGCCTGCTGAACGACTGGGGCATTGAAGTGGGCGGCGGCCTTGGCCCCGTCAAAGGCAAGGCCTGGCGTATTGGCCTGATGGGGCACGGCTCCTCGCCCGAGGCCGTTCGCCTGGTGCTGGGTGCCCTTGAAACCTGCCTGCGCGACCTTGGTGCCGTGAAGAGCGAAGGTGCAGCCGTGGCGGCTGCCGATTCGGTGTATGCTTCGGCGTGAGTTGAGTTTAGACTGATAAAACCAGCCTGTTTCTGGAGTGACCCGGCCATGACCAAAATGGAAAAAACGCTGAAATCAGCCCGGCGGCGGCTGGTGGGTCAGTCATGGCTGAATCACACCGTCTGGTGTGTCACTCTGGGTCTGGCGGTAGCCACCATTCTGCTCGGCATCGAAAAAATTCGGCCCGACCTGGCCTGGAACCTTCGGCCCGAATACGCCTTGGGCGGTGGTGCCGGCGGCGGCCTCGTTCTGGCAGCATTGGTGGCGATTTTCCGCAGGCCTGACGAGCTTGTCACGGCCAATCAGGTTGATCTTGCGCTGGGCCTGAAAGATCGCCTGAGCAGCATGATCAACCTGCCGGCCGACCTGGCCGAATCAGCCGCCGGTGCCTGCCTGAAGGCCGAAACCGAGCAGGCTCTTGAGCATGTCGAGCTGGCCGATGCCATGCCCATTCGCCGCCCGCGAAGGTTGTGGATGCCAGTCTTGCCACTGGTTGTGGCCGGGCTGGTTATGCTGGCCCCTGAAATGCTTCAGAAGAAGTCTCAGGCCACACTGGCGACGAACAAGCCTGATGAACTGGTCGCCAAAAAGACGGAGGCTCTGGCCAAAAAGCTGGCCGAACAGCGAAAAGCCCAGGCTGAGAAAGTTTCGGCCCCGACAGCCGAGCTGATGGCCCAGCTTCAGAAAGCTGCTGAGGAACTGGCCAAATCGCCACCCTCTGAAAAGGCTGAAGCACTGGCGGCGCTGAATCAGCTTTCAGACGCCGTGAAAGAACGCCAGAAGCAGATGAATTCTGCCGAAAAAATGGCCGCCCAGCTTCAGCAGATGAAGAACATGGCCAGCGACGGCCCGGCCGACGAATTTGCCAAAGATCTGGCCAAAGGCAAGTTCAACGATGCTGCCAACGAGCTGAAGTCGCTGATGGAAAAAGCCCAGAACGGCAAGCTTTCTGACGAGGAGAAGAAGCAGCTTCAGCAGCAGCTTGGCGATATGGCCAAACAGCTTGAGAAAATGGCCAGCCTTGAAGAGAAAAAGAAGCAACTTGAAGAGGCTCTGAAAAATGGCGGGCTATCCAAAGAGCAGTTTCAGGAAGAGATGGCCAAGCTGAACCAGCAGGCCGCCAACATGAAGCAGCTTCAGCAGCTTGCCCAGCAAATGCAGCAGGCCCAGCAGGCCATGCAGCAGGGCAATATGGAGCAGGCCAGCCAGAGTTTGCAGCAGGCCCGGCAGCAGCTTGAGCAGATGGCCCAGGAAATGGCTGACACACAGTCGCTTGACGAAGCCCTGGCCGACCTGCAGGGTGCCAAGGATGCCATGGCGCAGGACGGCAAGGAAGGCAACCAGCTGGGCGACATGAATTCAGGCAATGCCCTTGGCGACATGATGAACATGCAGAATGGCAATGGCCTGAACCGCGGCCGTGGCGAAGGCGACCGGCCCGAGGCACCCGACAAGACATCGGCCTATGACACTCGCGTGAAAATGGAGCTCAAAAAGGGCAAATTCCAGCTCAAGGGTTTTGGCGATCCTGGCCAGCAATCCAAAGGCAAAAGCGTGATCGACGGCGGCGAAATTGAGGCCGCCGTCAGCGAAGCCTCGGCCGACGCCCTGACGCAGCAGCGCATTCCCCGCCGATTGCAGAAAAACGTGCGGGACTACTTTGATCAGATTCAGAATCCGAAGTAAGTCAAAAAGTCAGCAAGTTGAGAGAAACCCCAGCTTACCTCTGCCATTTCATTCAGTTTTCGGTTTGGTTTTTGAATGCCATGCCTTCTCGTTGAATGATGTTCAGTGGAGAAATATTCCCTCCTCGATCAACATATTGAAACAGCTCGATAACCTCTTTGCTTCTAAGCGGATAATTTGTCAAATCACTGAGACTCACCCACGCAGCAGCTAATGATTCATCGTCCGGCACTGACTTCGGTGCCGTATTATCTATAGGTTCCGCAAGAAAAATCACTCTAAGCCTGGCCCCTTCAGCTTTTGGAGAATGTTCGAATCTCAGAACGCCCAGAAGTTTAACATTTAATCCCGATTCTTCATAAGTTTCTCGCAAGGCTGCTTCTGCGAACGATTCCCCGGGCTCAACTCGACCTGCGGGCAAATACCATCGTTGTTCATGTTTACTTTCTTGAACAATAAGATACTGATCGCCTTTTCTCACCACAACAACTGAAAAACACCAGGTCGGAATTGGTAGTCGGGCCATTGCATTAAGCTCCTTTAAATATTTTGGATAATCGGGAAAAATTCTCCAAGACCTGTAGTGTAACGTGGTAATCACTCATTGAGCAATTGAATTTCTTTGCAATCAGGGCTGTTTCATTCTCGTTCGTTGAGCAATACAACGAGTTCCGGATGAGCTTGAAAAGGGCCTGCCTCGCGCAAACGCAGCGAGCTTGCCTGCCCCCTTTTTCCGCTGAATGAGAAAGAAACGGCCCTGTCTTTACAATCAGTTCTGCTTTCACAACAGGCGTAAAGTACGTAAATTTCTTGACGTCTTTTGCAACAGAGTCTGCAATGTATCTTTGTTAAAATGGGCTTCCGTATGGTCGCATCACACTAACAATCCCTTTTCAAAGTAAAAATCCTTTCAAGTTTTACCCTGCCTTTTCCTACCGTCAACATCAACCTTGACCTTGACGTAATCGCTCTTCCCCCTTAGATTTTGGGCATGGTGGGCAGGCTGGTTTGCAGATCAAAACAGCACCCACCGCACTTCGATTCAGGGAGGAATCGAACGAATGCCCCGTGGCCGCATTCTGCTCTCGCTCATGCTTTTCTGCCTGGTCACGCAAATCGTGGCCATGGCCCGCGTGCGCATGCCCAGCCAGGACGGCCTGAAATTTATCGAAATCGCCCGCGAGTTTGGCTCGCAGCCCGCCTGGAATGTCATCAGAAGTGCCGACCAGCACCCGCTTTATCCCATCTGTGTCAATCGCGTGCATGCTCTTCTTGGCCAATTCTCACTAGCTTCGCCAGTGGCCTGGCGCATCTCGGCCCAGCTTGTCTCGGTGCTGGCCATGCTCGCCTCCATCTGGCCGGTTTTCTCGATCAGTCGTCGGCTGGCGGGCGAATCCGCAGGCCTCATCGCCGCTTTTGTCTGGCTCCTCCTGCCTCTGCCCGTTAGTCTTGGGCATGAAACATTAAGCGATGCCCTGGCCCTGGCCTTCGGCCTGTGGGCCCTTGAATTCGGCTTACTCGCAGCAGAATCAAGCGTCGGCCGATTCCGAATCTACCTCTCCATTGCCTCGGCCGCTTGCGTTGCCGCCGCTTACTGGACACGCCCTGAAGGCCTCCTCGCCGGCGTTTCACTCAGCATCTTTCAAGTTATCACTCTGCAAAAAATCCACAGTAACACAGACGAAAAACTCTGGCCGGCTGCCCTGGCAACCTTGGCTTCGGGCTTCATCATGGCGGCTTCGGTGATGTCCTATCAATGGGTAAACGGGTCGATCAGCGATCGGCTGGCAAGCCCACACACTCTTATTCTTTCAGCCTCGCCCAAAAATCAATTATCGCACTTGCCGAAGGGTCTGCCGCAGGTGCTTCGCGATGCCTCGCTCGACTTTTCACCCAAAGACACCAGCCGCGAAGTGCGTCAATCGGGCATCACTTCCGGCCTCTGGCGCATGCTTGTTGCGTGGTCGGAAGGGCTTGGCATTGTGCTGGCCGTGCTATGCCTCTCGTACTTTTTTCGAATGTCGGCGATCGATCGCCAGGCCATCAGGCTTGTCAGAATGCATCTGGCCCTTTTGCTTGCGGTGCTGGCTTATCAATCAATTGTGCGGGGCTATCTTTCCGAAAGGCACATGCTCATGGTCATCGGCCTGAGCCTTCCTTATGTAGCCGGCGGACTGATGCTCGCCCGAAGCGATATTTCCCGCTGGGCAGGGCTCTCTGCCCGTTCATCATTGCGGCTGGGTCAGGCGGGCTTGGCTCTGCTTCTGCTGGTTGGCGTCTATGTGCAATTTCGGCCTGAGCATCAATCGCGATTACCGCATCATCAGGCAGGGCAATGGCTTAAGAGCAATTCGCCTGATTTTGCTGCTGTTTTTGATACGCGTGGCTGGGCCTCGTTTGAGGCCAACCGGCGTCGGTATGATCCTTACCATATGGCCCAAGCTTAGTCTGACCATACCACAGGCTATTTCGTGGTGGAACGGGCCGAGCTTGAAAGTGGCACGGGCCGGGCCAGAACCTATGCCCGGGTCATTCATGAGGGCGGCTCGCTGGCAGCCAGTTTCGTGCGAAAAACCGGCCAGAACAGCCCTGGCGATGTGCTGGTTATTCGTTGGAGTCGCCCGCTGGCATGGAATGACACGGCCGATAGCCGAAAAATTGTCGATTCAACTGCCAGACCCCTTTCTGACGATACTATCAGGCCGGTCGAATTCAGGCAGATTCAGGAGGAACGCCGCCGATGAACCTGGCCCGAATGGTGCGACACCTGAGAAATCGCCTGAAAAATGGCTGCCGCTGGGTCTGGCTGAACCCGGCCTATGAAGATTACACCCACGACTGGTCGGCCGATGCGTGCATGGCCATTGAGAGCAGCGATCGATATCATGCCAAGCAGGGTCGGTCAACGGCTCGTGTCAGGCTTGATTCGGCCGGCGGGCAGACGGTGCATGCCTACGTCAAGAAATTTGAAAAACTGCCCTTCAAAGAGCGGGTCTGGGCCATTTTAACTTCGCCCGGCTCAAGCACGCCCGGGCCTGTGGAATGGCGGCACCTTGAAAAAGCACGTTCACTGGGCATTCCCGTGCCACATGTCATCGCCGCTGGCGAAAGGCTTGGCCCTGGGCTCTTTGCACAAAGTTTTCTGGTCGTGGCCGAGCTTGAACAAAGCACTGCCGTGAACGAAGCCCTTGGCCCGCTGGCCCAAAGCCTTGACCCTGCCCGGCTGGAATGGCTGCGCCGCACTTTGGCCCGCCGAATGGCTGAACTTTCGGCCCGGCTACACCAAAGCTGCATGTTTCACAAAGACCTTTACCTTTGTCATTTCTTTCTGAATACACATTGGGCCAGCCACTGCGACATAGCCTCGGGGGCCGAGCCACCTGAAGCCGCCGTGCGCATGATCGACCTGCACCGGCTGGGCCAGCACCGGCTCAGCTACTGGCGATGGCTTGTGAAGGATCTTGCCCAGCTTGTTTACAGCACAATTGACGTGCCGGAAGTCAGCCGCCGGGACATTCTCCGCTTCTGGGTTCACTACAGCCGTACGATGGGCTGGTCGGTCTCGCGGCGGCGAATGGTCGGCCAAATGATTGACCTGAAAAAATCCCGCTACGACCGCCACAACGACAAACTCAAAGCTCGTCGCCGGAACCAGCAGGAAAAAGCCAGAGAGGTTGCTGCCTGAGATGAGAATCGCCCTGAATTTTCGCAACATTGACCCCGACAAGGGCGGCGCCGAGACATATGTCGCTGACCTGACCCGCGTGCTGCAGGTCCGCGGCCATGAAGTGACACTTGTGGCAGAGCATGTCAGGCCGGGCTGCGTGCCAAGTCAGACAAAAATTCTGAACGTGCCTGTCAGCGGGCTGACACGTTCCGCCAGAATCTGGTCGTTCGGGAAGGGTTCCGAAGCCATTTTGCGGCAGCATGCAGCCAATTTCGACGCCACCATGGGCTATATCAACACCTGGCACCATGATGTGATCATACCCCAGGGCGGTCTTCGTGCCGGCTCTATTCTGCACAATGCCGAGCGATTTCGCTCGCCCCTGCGGCGTTCGGTTTATCGCCTGCTCAAAAGGCTTTCGCCCAGTGAATGGAAGTATGACCGTATCGAACGCATGCAATACGACCCTGCCCGTAATTCTCGCGTAGTGGCCGTGAGCAGGCTTGTGGCCGGCCATTTACAGCAGTTCAGGGGCGTTTCGTCCAGTCGCACGCATATCGTATATAATTCAATTGATCCTGATCGATTCGCCGTGGCCGACCCGGCCAGGGTGCGGAAAGCTACGCGAGAAAAATATGGCCTGCCGGCTGATGCCCATGTGGGGCTTTTTGTCGGCCACAACTTCTGGCTGAAGGGCCTGAAACCCCTGCTTGAAGCCCTGGCCGCACGCCAGAATCGAAATCATGGCGGCGAGAAGGTTTATCTGCTGGTCTCGGGCCGCGGCAGGCTGGGGCCATTTCAGAAGATGGTTTCGCGAATGGGCCTGGGCGATTCCGTTCGGCTCCTGGGCTTCACGCCCGACGTGAAAAGCCTGTTTCATGCCGCTGATTTCTTCGTATCGCCCACCTATTACGACCCATGTTCGCTGGTGGTTATGGAGGCACTGGCCTGTGGCCTGCCCGTCATAACCACCGCCTGCAACGGGGCGGGCGAGCTGATCACGCAAGGGCAGGAAGGCTTTGTGGTGAATCGGCCTGATGACCAGGCTGGCCTGATTGCTGCCATAGACGCCATGACGCAATCTCAGGCCAGGGCAAAAATGGCCGTGGCTGCCCGCCAGCTTGGCCAGGCCCAGACATTTGAAGCCCATGTGAACCACCTCGAAAAAATCTTCGCCGAAGTCGCAGCCGAAAAGCGAAAGCAACGCCATATGCCGGAATCGGGCTTGTCAAAACCGCACTTTCTCGGCATAAATGCTGAAAATCAAACCCACTGCACGGATAGCGAACGGGGATGACCCAATGAAAGCTGTGATTCTGGCCGGCGGCCGCGGCACCCGGCTCAGGCCCTATACATCGGTGTTTCCCAAGCCGCTCATGCCGCTGGGTGAAGCCAACGCCATGCCCATTCTTGAAGTGGTTGTGCGGCAGCTTGCCCGCTTCGGCTTTACGGAAATCACGCTGATCACAGGCTATCTCAGCGAGCTGATCGAGTCGTTTTTCGGCGATGGCCGCAAATTTGGTGTCAGCCTGAGCTATGTTCGCGAAGAAAAGCCGCTGGGCACGGCCGGTGGCCTGGCCCTTCTGGGCAAGCCTGATGAATCTGTGCTGGTGATGAACGGCGATATTCTGACAACCCTCAATTATCGCGAAATGTTCGACTTTCACGTAAGCAGAAGCTCGGTCGCCACCATTGCCAGCTATCCGCGAGAAGTTAAAATCGACTTCGGCGTGCTTGATTTCGCCGATGATCAGCACATTCTGGCGGGTTATCGTGAAAAGCCGGCATTCTCGTTTCAGGTAAGCATGGGCGTTTATATTCTGGCCCCTGAAGCCTGGGATCGCATTCCCGCCGGGCACGAACTGACCATGCCAGAACTGCTGGAAAACCTCAGGGGCGAAGGGCACAATATTCACTGCTTCAAGCAGAACTGCTACTGGCTGGATATTGGCCGCCACGACGATTATGAATCGGCCAATGCCATTTTTGAAGCCCGGCGGACTGAGTTTCTCGGTGCATCGCACCCTAGCGACCAGGGCCCGCACCTTTTCAAAAGCCGCGAAAATATCCGCACCCATGCAGGCCACGAGCGATGAGCACAACACTCGATATTTTAGCGGGTGTCGTCTGGACGTATCTGATCGGCTCAATCCCGTTCGGATTACTTGTCGCACGATATATTGGCGGAATCGACATCCGTCAGCATGGCTCGGGCAATATTGGCGCGACAAATGTAGGCCGAACGATGGGCCGAAAGTATTTCTTTCTGGTCTTTCTGTTCGACATGCTCAAGGGCTTTCTGCCGACATGGTTCGCCGTGCAGGAAACGGCGACACTCAAAACGGCCGACCTGACGCCGCTTGTCAGTCATGCCCCCATTCTGGTCGCCGCCGCTGCCGTAATCGGCCATAATTTCCCCATCTACCTGAAATTCAAGGGCGGCAAGGGTGTGGCCACAAGCCTGGGCGTGGTGCTGGCCCTTGACTTGACCAGCTCGCTGGTGGCACTGGCGGTTTTCGTCGTCACGCTGGGCATCTGGCAATTGATTTCACTTTCAAGCCTGCTGGCCACCACGGCCTTTCTCGTCAGCCATTTTGCCACCACCAGCCAGCCGCTGGGGCGGCTTGAGTGGGGCACTTCGGCGATCATGATCGGCCTCTGGGCCATGATGATCTGGCGGCACAGGGGCAATATCAAGCGAATTCTTGCCGGAACAGAGCCCAAAGTCGGCCGCAAGAAAGCGTCATGAAAAAAAAGTCTGCTCCACTTGTTATCGGGATATTGGCGGTTACCTCGTTTCTCGCAGGCGGCTGGGCAGCGTCTCATCTCACAAAAAACCACCCCGGCAAGCTGGTTGGCACCAATTCCAGCTTTGGCTGGTCTGTTGATCATTATGCCCGCATTGGCACAGGTCTGCAGCGGGCTGACACCATTGCCTTTTTCAATAGTGGCACGCGCCTGGCCATGACTTGCCCGCGTTACACCCGCCTGACCCTTTGGGATGTGCCACAGGCTTCAGCGGTGCCCACCCCACTGGCCGAGCTTGAATTGCAGGGTCGGCCGCAGCGATTGGCGGCATATCGCGACAAAATTGTGGTGGTTGAACGACCGCCAGGCGACGACCGCCACATCAAGCCAGCCTTTATCGAAGTCTTTCAGGCCGATGGCAGGCGATTGGCCGGGCCAGTTGACATTGGCTGGGATGCTGACGACATGACGCTGACCGAGCGCGACGGCCGGCTTTATGGCCTGATATTGCTTTCAGGCAATGCCGAGGGCGAGGATAACCGCCCCAACCCAAGTGTGAAGATTGTTGAAATTGACCCCGACCGTTTCACTCTGAAAGAGCTGGCCGATAGCGAAATTCCTGAATCGAAAAGCAAAAATCAAGATCCATTGCGCATCGTCAGCGGCTCATTCCAAAAAATGCCGGCAAACAGAGACGAGTTCATGGTCCTGATCACGTTGGGCCGAAGCGGTGCCGTGCGAAGGCTGGACTGGACGAACCCGGCCGGCCCTTTGTGGGGCGAAGAACTGAAATT
>JBJTRR010000112.1:0-7430 GCA_046076185.1 bacterium
ACCACCGCATCATCGATGGCAAAGAGGCCGTAAGCTTCCTGGTTCGAATCAAAGAACTGATTGAAGACCCGGAACGCCTGATGCTGGCTGTCTGAGTTCAGAACTGCCACTACATTTTGATTTGAAAAAGGCCGCGTGTGATTCACCGGCCTTTTTTTATTGAATGCTCTTCTTAAAATCTGACCGTTTTGTAACATACTCGCGATTTCAGTTCCATGTGTTGAACAATCCATCCTTTCAAGCCAGTATAAAGCTAACAAGTTATGCACTGCCCTGATAACACTTGATCGCATAATCATTAAGAACAAAAAAACGGGGCATGATAAGCATGCCCCGCCGGGTTGGTTGGTTTTTTTCTAGCTGCTCAGGCGACCGGCATCAAAGCTGGGCGCTTGGCATGATCTTGCTGGTCGGCAGGGCCGTCTGGGGCGTGGCCAAAATGCTCTGGGCACTTGGCAGCACCGTCACCGGGCACTTGACAACCACTGGTACCATCGTGCAGACCGTCACTGGAACCTGCTTCGTCACGCAGACGGGGTCCATCACGGTGTGCGTTTCACTCACGGTGCGGGCCACAGTTTCAGGCACGCAGATCGTCTTCGAAACAGGAACCTGCTTGCAAACGGTGAAAGGCACCTTGCGGCTGGACTGAATGGTCTGCATTTCGCAGGTCGTAACCGGAACCTGCTTCACACATTCCTGGGCAACCATTTCGCAAACTGTTTCAGCCACACGCTTCGTGTGTGTTTCCGAAACCATTTTGCAGGTTGTCACCGGAACCTGGCAGTTACGCACTTCGGTCACCATACGGCAGGTTGTTACCGGAACCTGCTTGGTGCAGGTGGTGGTCACCATCTTGCACACAGTCACAGGCACCTTGCGAACAGCCGTTTCGCGAACCATCTTGGTCACCGTCACCGGAACCTGCTTCACGCGGCACTCGCGAACCATCTTCGTAATCTGCACAGGCACCTGCTTCGTCACACGCTGGTCAACCAACGTGGTCACGGTGTAGGGGTCGGTCTTATAGCAGGTCTTCTGCACGTTTTCCGTCACGGTTACAGGCACCTGACGAACACAGTTCTGGGCCACCATCACGGTGTTCACAACCGGAACGGTCTTCTTGCAGACCTGGCTGACCATCGTGCAGGTCGTCACCGGAACCTGCTTGGTGCAAACAGTTGGCACAACTTCGCAGACCGTTTCCGGAACCTGCTTGATGACCGTTTCGCTGACCATCTTGCACACCGTCACCGGCACCTGCTTTGTCACCACTTCGCTCACCATGGTGCAGGTTGTGACCGGCACCTGCCTGGTGATCACTTCAGGGACCTGCTTGCAAACTGTCACCTGACGCTCGCAATTGATCGTCTGAGGCTTATAAACCGTTTCGCAGACATTCTCGGTCACCGTTGATGGCACGCTCACCAGACGATCTTCCCACGTGCCGGGGCACTGCACCCACTGGCCGTTCACGCAGATCATCTTGCCTGGCACATAAGCCTTCTGGCAGGTTTGCACACACACCGTGCGGGTCACGGGCTTCGAAACTGTCACCGGCACGCAAATGGTCTTGGTGTCAACCACCGTGCGGGTTTCGGCCACAGTCCGCATGACTGTTTCCTGAATGGTTTGCATCGATGTCTGCTGAACCGGTCGACAAACCGTATACTGGCACGTTTGCATCACGGTTTCACGAACCGGCTTCTGATAGGTGCATGGCACCTGCTTCATGACCGTTCGCTGGACCTGCCGGTTGACAGTGTAATTGACTGTCTGCATCACGGTGTTGTAAACAGGCTTCTGCACCGTGTATTGTTCTTCACGGTATGAGCACTGCTTCACCGGCACCATCTGGGTATATTGCTGGCTCTGCAAAACCGTCTTCTGCACAGGCACCGAAACCTGGTAAGGCACTGTTCGATAGCAGGTCTTCTGCACAGGCACCTTGACACATTCAACGATTGTCTTCATGCCCGTCTGCACGACCGGAACATTGACATACTCGTTGACGTTCTGGATCACGGTTTCCTGCACTGGGCGATTCACGGTGTAAGCCTGGTCCTGATAGACCGTCTCACGCATCGGGGTCGTCACGTTATAGGCCACCGTCTGCATCACCGTCTCGCGAACGGGCGTCTGCACGGTGTATTGACGGTTTTCCATGTGTGTCTCACGCACCGGCTTCTGCACGGTGTAAGCGACATCCTTGAAAACCGTTCGCTGAACGGGCCTTTGCACGGTGTATCGCTGTTCCTGCAGAACGGTGCGATAAACCGGCTTCTGCACGGTATAAACTTCGTCACGCAGGCCGGTTTCGGCCACGGTGCGCATCTCAGTCACCGTCTGCGGCTTATAGACAGTTTCAAGAACCTGCCTTGAAGTTGTCACCTGGCGGGGCACATATTGTGTTTCCGCCACCGTCTGCATGATTGTTTGTTTCTGCGGGCGGTATTCCACATAGCTGTCGCCACACGGAATTGGCGAGCTGCCCAGCGACGCGGCACCACCATAGGATGCGGCCCGGGCGGCACCTGACCACCCGATACACGCCATCAGGGCCAGTATCAGGCCCCGTTTAAGCTTTTTCATGACACATGCTCCTCGACAAACCAACCCGGAGACGAGCATTCCCTTCGCTCTCACCCGAAAGTGACCCCGTCCATGGGCGGCCTTATACACTATCATCTTCCATCGGCACTGGTTTTTAATTGTCTTTATCCAGAACTTGCGAATTCTTTGGATTACCAGGCTCACGCATGTTGCCAAACGAATGACCGTTACAACCGGACCACAACGGGCCTTTTGTTGCAGAATCAAGGGGTATCATAAAACGGAAAAAGCGTAAATCCGAACTTGGCAGAGAGTTTGGGATAATACCCAAGGTTGTTTTAAATCGAACAACCGGAATCGCAGTGTAAAGTCAGAACTTCTGCAAAATAGCAAATCGAAGATTGATCGATAAAATCAGAGGTCTGATGGGTTGATCGTCTCACCACCGTTGCGGGTGGCCAGCTTTTGCCAGACACCCCGAACACCCGGCACATTATTTTTGGACTCGACTGTATTTTTGATCAACCGAACCGAGCCATCACCCATCAGCGTGTTCACCCCGGACGTGTGGCTGCTTGCAGCGGCAAAAACCCATGCCTTGGCATTTTTGGGTGGATAAGCACGATAGGCATTCGGCCCATAACTGGCGTCGAACATGGTGTCGCCAATCGAGCCCACATACCATTGCCCCAGCGGTGCATCAATATCCGGTCGGATGCTGCCGCTCATTTTCACCGCTTTTTGGAAATATTTTACTTCCCCAGGCCAATTCTAAAACAAAAACGCCGGGCTGAATGAACAGCCCGGCGAACAGATTGGCATCTCGATACAAAAAGCCTTATTTCTTTGCCTCGGCCGGTGGCAATTCACGCCCAGGGGCGGCCAGAAACGCCTTTTCCTGCTTGCCGTCGGCCAGGTTCCAGATCACAACCCGGCCATCCCAGCCGCCAGCCGCCGCTTTTTTGCTGTCGGGCGAAACCGCCACGCTGTAAACCCAGTCGGTCTGGCCAGCGAGTTGCCGCACGGCACCCATGTTATCAGGCTTGAACACCCGCACTGTTTTATCGGCGCTGGCGGCCACTACGCTCTTGCCATCAGGAGCAACGGCCATTTTGAAAACTTCACCGGCAAACCCGCCCGTGGTGCGCACCTGCTTGGCTTCGCCTTCAGCCGTCCAGGTGCGAATCTGCTTGTCGGCCCCGCCTGAGAACAGCTGTTTGCCATCGGGGCTGAAGCTGGCCGTGAAGACCTGTTCGTTGTGGCCGGGGAAGGTCACCATTGACTCCCTCTTCACCGCATCAAAGACTTTTGTAGTCTTGTCGCGGCTGGCTGATACCAGCTTAGTGCCATCGGGGCTGAAGGCCAGGTCCAGAATCCAGTCGGCATGGTCTTCCAGCTGAAAATCAAGCTTGCCATCCGGCAGGTTCCACACACGAATCGTCCGGTCTGCTCCGGCAGCCGCCACTTTCTTTGAATCAGGGCTGAAAACGATCGCGAAAATCGCATCCGACGACTCGCCCAGATCCTTGAAAAACTCCACCGTGCCATCCGGCTTGGCCTTCCACAGCTTGGCCGTACCATAGCGGCCAGGGTCGCCCGCTGCCGTGGCCATATACTGGCCATCCTTGCTGTAGGTAATGTCATAAATGCGTTCCTGCAGGGGCCGAACACGCTGCTTGACCTTGCCGTCGGCCAGGTTCCACAAAATCACTTCATGAAAGCCGCCCGTCGCCAAGCTGGCGTTATCAGGGCTGAAGGCCAGCGACGTCACCGGTACGGTTGTAGGATATTTCTCGGGCACCGGAACGACAGTCGCCTTGTGCAGCAGCGTTGGCCAGTCTTCCTTCTGGTCCTTGCCGTCATATTTCGCACCCTGCTTCACCCACTTTTCAATCAGGGCAATCTGCTCAAGCGGCAGCGGATCCTGCTTCCAGGGCATTCGCGGCTTGGCATCGTGCCGAATCAGTTCGACAAAATAGCTGCCGTCCACATCGCCCGGCACAAGTGTCACATCCTCACCCTGCTGGCCTCCCTTGGCCAGTTGGGCAAAGGTCGTCATCACATATTTGCTCTCGCTCTTGCGCGGGTTGTGGCAGGCAATGCAGTTCTGCACCAGCATCGGCGCCACATCCTTCATGAAGCTCACCGGCTTGTCGCCTGCCTCAGCCTTGGGGGCACTTGCCACTGCAGCTGGTTTGGCAGCATCGGCCTTTTTCTCCTGGGCTACAGCGGAAGGGGCCAGCCAAAGCCCCGAAATCGCCAGCACTGCCATTTTTCTGGTCATCAGCATCGCTTTAATCTCCCACTACTGCCGCCATCGCATCGGGCGGATGAATCATTAAAGATGTCTTTTGACAATGATCAGGGCACAATCTTCACAGCGACTGGTGCAGTCAGGGCCGGATAGTCCTTGTCGGCCGCCTTGAAAGCCGCTTTCACCGTGGCGTTGCCCGTCGCGGCCTTCGCCGCCTTGTCTGCCACAATCTTCAGCGTAAATTCGCCGGTCGTCGCCGGCACTTTCACCGGCTCGGCCTTCAGGCCAGCCGGCAGGCCATCAGCCGTCACCGTAATTTCGCCCTTCATCGCCGGCTTGCGGGCCAGCTTGCCCTTCACCTCCAGCGTCTGCCCAGGCTTGACGGTCGCTTCTTTGGGAACATCCGACAATGCCACTGGCGGCACCACGTTCAGACGAATCGAAGGGGCATCAACCACCCGGTCTTCGCCAGCCAGCTTGCCCTTGGCCGTCAAGCCAATCTGATGTTCGCCCATCGGCGTATCCAGAGCCGCCTTGAAGACCACGGCAAGTTCGCCGGCTTTTTCAGCCACTTTGGCCGTGCCAAGCGTCAGGCTCTTGGGTGGGTTGACAATGGCAAGATCAAGTGCCGGCTCGCCACCCGCTTCCCGGCTGATCTTCAGCGGCATGGTGCCCTCAAAACCGTGGGCCACCTCCACCACCGCATCAGCCACCTCGAGACCCACCGGTGCAGGGTCGGTTGAAACCGCCATCAGCCCCTGCTGCTTCACCACGTTCACCGGTAAGGGGCCCTGGCTGGCAAATGTAATACTACTGCCTGATCGGGCCGTCACGCCGCCATCGCCCTTGCCTTCCACTGTCAGGAATGTTGGCGGCAACTTCGCGCCGGCATCGACCGAGATCGAAACCAGCCCCGCAGTGCCTCCGGCTTGAACCTGCCCCGGCCTGAATTTCACCCCGGCAGGTGCGTTCAAAAGTTCCAGCTTCACCGGCCCGGCATAGCCACGGGTCCGGTCAATGGTCACATTTAGAAGGGCTGTCTGCCCGGCGGGAATATTGAGCTGGGCGGCCGGAAGGGCGATATCAAATTCAGGCAACGATTTCTCAACCAGAATCCGGTAATGATAGCCCAGACCACCACGATTGCTGATGTCCTTAATCGCCAGAGTTGCCGCATTCTGCCCGGCAGGAACGGTAAATTCCAGTTCAGGGTCGGGCTGCGTGAAAGGCGGCGTGTTAGCGGGCGGGTTGGGCACCTTCAGTGGCGAATCGTCTGCCGTGGCAATCTGCTTGCCGTCGGCACCCAGAACGCGAATTACGGCGTCCATGGCCGAGCCAATACGACCGGCTTCCACCTTCACCCGATACTTCGCACCGGCGTCAACCGCCAATGCAAACTGGTCTTCGTCGTTTATTTGCTCCATCCGTCCCAAAAACGCCACTGGGGCCGATGGCTTTCGCGATACCGGCTTGTCAGACTCAACCACCTGCGGCACCGAGTTTTCGATCAAGCGATAAGGCCACTGAATGCGCATCGTCGCGTCGAATGCGGCCGAATTCACCCCAATGGCTGTGGCAGGCACGTCCAGATTCAGCAAGTCAAAGGGGTCAAGTGCTTTAGGCACAGCCGCCAAGCGAATCACCTGCTTGCCGGGGGCCACCGTGCCACCCCTCATCTCAATGGCATTGGTTACATCGGCTGAAAGCACCAGCGGAAAAACTTCCTCCGCCATTGGCACCGAGCCTATCGTCACTCGGTAATTTGCACGCCCCGTACCTTTATAATTCGTGTCAGAAAGTTCAAGCACATAATCGCCCGTCTCGGGAAGGGTCGTAATGAATCGGGCATCAGTCGCAAGGCCCGGCGTGTCGTCGGCCGAGGCGACAAACTTGCCCGAAGCCGTTGTCAGCCTGATGGTTGGGTCAAGGGCCGAGCCAATCCGTGCCGCGGCTGCATCCACCACAATCATTTGCCCCTTCTGGCCTGGGAAGCGAATGAAATCGACATCATTATTGGCCGATTGCCCTTCAACCACTGCCGGCGAGGGCACCGCCGTTGCCACGCCCGGCTTGTTGTTCGGCTCGACTTCCGACACCGTGGGCACCTGGTCAACAGCCAGCAGCACGGGGTTCGTCACGCCTTTGGCTGTTGCCAGCCGCACCGGATAAACGCCCAGCGGTGCGTCGTCGGGTAAAATCACCTTGACCACCCACTTGGCGCCGTCCTTGTTTTCAGCCTTGGTGTAAGTGATTGGCAGTGGGCTGATAATCTCGGGCATGCCCGCCAGGTTCGCCCCCTGAAAGGTCAGTTCCGTGGTCTTGCCTACCATCACACCGGCGGGCGTGGTGCCTGTCAGGCTTGGCGGGGCGGCTGAAACAGGCTGCAGGCAGACCAGCAGCAAACTCAGGCCTGATAAGAGTTTCAGGTGTGTATTGGTCACGGGTGACGACTCCCGGGTGGGCATTTTCGTTGAGGGCTTGCCCGGGCCAAAGCCATGGCGGCTCTGCGGGCTGCAGGCGGGTGATGCATTCGGCGGAATGACGACTGACCTGAGAGATCAGGCAATATTTCCTACCAATACATCCTTTTTCGCATGTGAAGTCGATTGTGTCAAGTATGCCA
>JBJTRR010000113.1:0-1554 GCA_046076185.1 bacterium
GAACAGTGCGTCTGGCAGAAATTACTGACGGTACATCGAATACTTTTCTAGTGGGTGAATATGCCACAAATCAGCAGGTGGCGGCTCGTGCTTTCTGGTCAGCAAGCTGGGCTTATATGGGCCTTGGTTCGGCTGGCCCAAGCCAGGGCGTGCGTGGCATTCCTGACTACGCCATGTGTACACGCTATGTTGCTGCAAACCGTTGCAATCGGGCCTTTGCGAGCTTTCATCCCGGTGCCATGAATTTTGCGATGGCCGATGGCAGTGTCCGCACAATCAAACGGTTCATTGATGCTGTGGTTTATCAGAACCTTGCCACAATGAAGGGCGGCGAAATTGTAAGTGCCGATGCTCTGTGATCATTCCAGCAACTGAATTCACCAAAGGAATTATCTGATGCTGACGCATAAGAAGTCGCTTCTGGCCATAGGGCTGGTTTGTCTTGGCTTGATCTCGGGATGCGGCTCGGGCGACGGATACAAGCTCGCCCGGGTTTCAGGAATTGTCAAAGTCGATGGCAAGCCGATGAAAGGCCTGAGAGTCTCGTTTGAACCGATTGGTGGCGCTGATCGCCCCTATCCAGGGCCAGAATCAATCGGAATTACCGACGAGGAAGGCCGGTTCAAGCTGGCAACATTTAATGAAGGATCGCGTATCGGGGCGGTGGTTGGTAACTGTCGGGTCAGGATCTTCACCCTGCCTGCCAGCCAGACGGCTGGAGACAAGGATATTTCAAACGATCGTGCCGCCGATTACGACCCGATCGCCGAAATCAAGTTCCTGAAAGGCCAGATTAAGTCGGCAAATTCCAAAAAAGCCAAATCGGTTACGGTTTCAAGCGACACGCTGGTGATTCCGTTGCGATATAACGACCAGACCACTTTGACCTTTGATGTTCCCGAAGCAGGCACTGTTGCTGCCAACTTTGATATTACATCAAAATAATCAGAGTTTCACATCCGACAGAACTATCACATCAGGCACCCGTTTAATTGATCACATTCAGCGAGTGTTCTCATTCCAGGTTTGTAGTATGTTCCGCGAAACACGACGGTTATTCCTGAAACTACCTCTTCTTGAATCAATTTTCGGCTATTTCACGCCTGAGGCTGATGAATCCGGCAAGATTAAAAGCCCCACTGAGATAAAACCGCAAATACTATCGGAACGGATTAGACTTGAACTGCGACGAGGCCCATATCTTCAGTGCCAGGGGTCTGACAGGATCACAATTCGCTGGCGAACCAGCCGAACTGCCGAGCCTGGGCAGATTCGGATCGGAAATGATCCTGGAAAATTAAATACCATCGTTCCGGCAAAACCAATCGAAAACCCATTGCATGATGGTTCAGACTGGTTGGCTGAAATCAGTGGTTTGGAGCCATCAAAAACCTATTATTATGCCATCGAGCATTCCAAAGCGATTCTTGCCGGTTTTGATGAAGAATTTCAATTTCGCACATCTGGCCCTTTTGGCAAATCAGCCAAAAGCCGTTTTCTTGTGCTTGGCGATTCCGGCACCAACCGGTTTAATACGGGAAACCCGGATAAAGA